>SCQX01000139.1 GCA_004298545.1 Candidimonas sp.
GTGCCGGTGGAGGATATCGTCATCGAGAAAGCGTCGGTCGTTGAATAGAATCCGTGCCGCCGGAGTCGTCTGGATCGCTTCCGACATTCATCTGGGGCCGCGGGTTCCGCTGACGCGCGAAGCGTTCTTTCAATTTCTCGCAAGCGCCGCACGCGATGCCGACGCGTTGATACTGTGTGGCGACCTCTTCGACGCCTGGATCGGCGACGACGTGGCGCTGCGCGATCCGCCACCGTGGCTGGCTGATACACTACATCAGCTCAAGAATACCGCCGCGGCCATCCCGCTGTGGCTCGGCCACGGCAACCGCGATTTTCTCATGGGGCCCGAATTGGCGGACCACCTGGGTGCGCGCCTGTTGCCCGACGTATGCCTGCTCGCCACCGACCACTGTGGCGACATTCTGCTCAGTCACGGCGACGAGTACTGCATCGACGACAAGCGCTATCAGCGTTTCAGGCGTCTCGTTCGTACGCGTTGGGTGCAACGCGCCTTTCTCGCGCTGGGGCTGCGCACTCGGCAGCGAATCGGCAACTGGGCCCGCCAGCGCAGTACGGCAATGAATCGCAATAAACCGGCGGAGATCATGGACGTCTCGCCGCGGGCCGTTGCACAAGCGTTCGCGCGCTCGGGGCTGGACACCATGGTGCACGGCCACACGCACCGCCCGGCGATCCACCGCGCCACGATCGACGGCCGACCCCGTACGCGCATCGTACTCCCCGACTGGCAGTACGATGAGGCGCGCGTGCGCGGCGGCTGGCTCGTCATCGAAGAAAGCGGGCCGCGCCTGATACAGGCACCGCCGTTCATCGACCCATCGGGCCATCGCGCGAACCGGCGACACGGCACAACGAACACCGGGGCCGCGGACGCACAGTCGGTTTGACGCGATGGCGCCCTACCCGCCATCTTCCTCGTCGACGGGTGTGCTGGGCGGCAGCCGCTCGATTTCCACGGACGCGATACGTCTGCCCTCGATCGTCAGTACCTTGAACCGGTACGTGGCGTGCGGCTGATTGAGCTCGCAGGTGTCGCCCGCCTCGGGCAGCCGACCAAAGCGTTCGAGCAGATAACCCGCCAGCGTCGAGTACCCTTCCTCATCGTCGACCAGCCCCTCGGTTTTGAGCACCTGCTCGAGATGATGCAGGTCGGCCGCGCCATCGACCCGCCACCGATTGTCGCCATCTTCGACGATATCGGGCGTCTCGTCCTCATCGGGGAATTCACCGGCGATCGCCTCGAACACGTCGATCGGCGTCACCACCCCCTGGATGGTTCCAAACTCATCCGTCACCATGACCAGTTGCCCGCGCGAACGCTTGAGCGTCTCCAGCAGCCGCAGCACACCGATGGATTCATGCACGACGATGGGGTCGCGCAAGCGCGACAGCCTGATGCGGCCGATGGAGATCAGGTCGGCAATCAGCTCTTTGGCCCGCCCCACCCCGATGACCTCATCCAGCGTTCCCCGGCAGACCGGGAAAAAACTGTGAGGCGCCTTGACGATCTGCTGGCGCAGGACGGCGGGGTCGTCATCCAGGTCGATCCACGAGACATCGGCGCGCGGCGTCATGATGGAATGAATCGACCGGTCGGCAAGTGTCAGCACACCGCTCACCATGTAGCGCTCTTCGTCTTCGAACACTTGTTCGGGCGGCTCTTCCGGCGGCTCGTCGTCAGGGCCCAGCAGGGGGCGCTTCCCCAGCATGCGCAGGATCCCTTCCGCGGTACGCTCGCGCAGCGGCCGCCGGCTTTCCAGGCGTTTCACGTTACGCCGCGCAAGCTGGTTCAGCGCTTCGATGATGACCGAAAACCCGATTGCCGCATACAAATAACCTTTCGGCACGGAAAAATGAAACCCCTCGGCGAGCAGCGAGAAGCCGATGGTCAGCAAAAACCCCAGACACAGCACGACGACGGTGGGGTGCGCACCGATGAAGCGCGCCAGCGGCTTGGATGCCACCAGCATCACACCGACCGCGATGATGACCGCAATCATCATGATCGCCAGATGATCCACCACACCGACCGCGGTGATCACCGCATCGATGGAGAAGATGGCATCCAGGATGACGATCTGGGTAACGATGACCCAGAATTCGGAATGCAGGCGCGCGCCGGTGGCCATGCTGGTGCGCCCTTCCAGGCGCTCGTGCAGTTCCACCGTTCCCTTGAACACCAGGAACAGCCCGCCAACGATCAAAATGAGATCGCGCGCGGAAAACGAGAACGGGCCCCACTGAACGAGCGGTGTGGTGAGCTTGATGAGCCACGACATCACCGCCAGCATGGCCAGGCGCAACAGCAGCGCAAGCAACAAGCCAGTGACGCGCGCGCGATCGCGCACCGACGGCGGCAGCTTGTCGACCAGGATGGCGATGAAAATCAGGTTGTCTATCCCGAGTACGATCTCGAGGATGATCAGCGTGAACAGCCCGACCCATGCCGCGGGCTCCAGGACCCATTCCATATCAGATTCGGAGGCGGCTCACCATCTGCGCGAATACTTTGGGGCCGGCTGCGAGTATTTCACCATTGGTCAACCATGACTGCTCACCACCGAAGTCGGCGACGAGGCCGCCCGCCTCGAGCACCAGAAGCGATCCGGCCGCCACGTCCCAGGGCTTCAGATTGACGCCGCAGAAACCATCGCAACGGCCACTGGCGACATACGCCAGATCGAGTACGGTGGAACCGATTCGGCGCGCGCTGGCGCATTCGGTCAACAAGCCGGCAAAGCGCGGCGGTACGGCGCTGCCGCCCGCCGAACCGGGAACGTGCGCACACACCAGGGCGTCGCCATAGTGCGCGAGCCCCGACACGCGAATCCGGCGATCGTTCATGTACGCACCGCCGCCGCGGCTGGCGGTGAACAACTCATTGCGCGTCGGGTCGTAGACTACCGCCTGCGTCACCTGGCCGCGATGCACCAGCGCGATCGAAACCGAATACATGGGAAACCCATGAATGAAATTGGTCGTGCCGTCGAGCGGGTCGATGATCCACCGGAACTCGGGCTGAACGCCATCCACCGCATCCGGCGCCTGATGCGCGCCCGACTCTTCTCCCAGGAACGCGTGCGCGGGATAGGCGGTGCGGAGGATCTCGATGATGGCCTCTTCCGACGCCCGATCGACCTCGGTGACATAATCTTTGGGACCTTTGCGCGCAACCTGCAGACGATCGAGATCCAGGCTGGCTCGATTGATGATGGCGCCTGCGCGACGTGCCGCCTTGACGGCGGTATTGAGCATGGGATGCATAGATATCCGCGTACACTTTGATTCCGTGTATTTTAAATGACTCGGGCTCCCCCAAACGACCAGAGCGCTAGCGCCGCAATGACACCTCGCGAAACCACCAACACCACCCCCGCGGAAAACCTCACGGCGAGCCGCGCCGCTCACCCTGCCCCCGGCACCGACACCGACGACACGCATCACACACACGGATGCCGGACCGAACCGGCCAGCCCTTTCAAGCGCGTGCGCTTCATCATGGTGGAGCCAAGCCACCCGGGCAACGTGGGCGCTGCCGCGCGCGCGATCAAAACCATGGGCTTCGGGTCCTTGTACCTGGTGGCACCGCGGCTTGCGGACGTTACCCATCACCAGGAGGCGATTGCGCTTGCCAGCGGCGCCGACGATGTACTGGCGGCGGCGCGCGTGGTGCCGACCCTGGCGCAGGCGCTGGCGCCGGTCTCGCTTGCCTTCGCACTGACGGCGCGAGCGCGCGAACTCGGCCCACCGGCCTGCGACATCCGTCAGGCCGCGAGGCGCGGCAATCGCCACCTGCGTGACGAGGCCAACGGCCAGATCGCAGTGGTGCTGGGTACGGAACGCTCGGGTCTCACGAACGACGACATCGCGCAGTGCCAGTACATCTGCCACATCCCGGCAAATCCCGACTACAGCTCACTCAACGTTGCCCAGGCGCTGCAGCTCGCCGCATGGGAATTTCGCTACGCCCTGGCCATCGACGGCGCGCTGCCGCTGCTGCCTACCACGCACGGACACGCGCAGACCGGCGCCAGTCTCGCATCCAACCATGAAGTCCACGATCTGCTCGCCCATTGGGAACGGGCGCTGATCGCCACGGGCTTCCTCGACCCGGCGCATCCCAAAAAACTGATGCCGCGCATGCGCCACTTGTTCATGCGCAGCGCGCTCAGCCACGATGAGACGGACATGCTGCGCGGCGTGTGCACCGCAATGATCCACTGCGCGGGGGGCTGCAGCAAAGATGCCTGACAATAGTGCGGAAGCGCGCCGATAGCCATCTGTCGCCAGGATTCGTCGCGCGGCATGACGGGCCCGGGCACGGCGATGATCATTCGAATTGCCAAATAAGGCACTCGTGATCACTTCGCCAGCGGGGTGGGCGCGACGGCCTGAATCTCGCGCACGGGAATGGGCAGCCGCAGGCCGACACGCCCCAGAACCTCGGGCGCGCGCCGGTACAAATCGAACCGCAAGTCCCAATAGTTGCCGGCCTGCGCCCAGGCGC
>SCQX01000018.1 GCA_004298545.1 Candidimonas sp.
CGCATGAAATTGAAACACGATGCGCCCGGGCGCGCCATCCAGCACCGCGCGCTGCCCGCCCACCGTCCAGGTGCCGGAAAGCCCCCAGCCGTTGAGCGGCAAGCCGGGCGATACGCCATACGCCTGCGCGCGATCGGGTACCTGCGCCCCCGAAGAAAAGCGCTGGGCGCGGTCGTAGCCAACGTACGTTTCGGGTGACTCGACGGCCGCCATGTCCGGTGCCTGCAGCACGCCCGTCCCGCGCGCGTCCACCAGCCCGCCGGGGACATTCTTCGCGCCCGCCGCGCGCAGCAGCTGCTGGATCACCCGCTCGGATTGCGCATAGTCGCCTTCACCGAAATGATGGTACCGGATGCGCCCCCGCGCATCGATGAAATAGTCGGCCGGCCAATATTCGTTGCCGAAAGCGCGCCAGACCGCATAGTTGTTGTCGATGGCCACGGGGTAATCGACGCCCAGCCGCGTGATCGCCTGCCTGACGTTGCCCACGTCGCGTTCGAAAGCGAACTCGGGCGAATGAACGCCAATGATCACCAGCCCCGCGGCGCGATATTTTTTCGCCCACGCTTCCACATAGGGCAGCGTTCGCAGGCAATTGATGCAGGAATACGTCCAGAAGTCGACCAGCACGACTTTGCCACGCAAGCCTTGCGTGGTCAGCAGCGGTGAATTCAGCCACTGGACGACACCCGCGAGCGGCGGCATCGCGCCTTCGTCCGGCAGCGGCGGATCCGCCGGCCGCGCGGGCGGGGAACCAGCCACCACCGCGCCCGCCACCAAGTGCCCACCCGACGCACCGGCCACGAGAGAACCGACCGCGCGCCGATACCCCCCGAAGCGATCGATCAACGCCTGTTCAATCGTATCGGTGGAGGCCAGAGACGCCTGCGTGAGCACGGTCGTATCCAGGCCAAGCGCAATGGCGCCGACCGCGACCAGCATGGCGGCGCCCAGGCCGCGGCGTATCCATTCACCCAGGCCGAGCGAGCGCTTCATGATGGCAAACACCTTGCCGCCGATCGACAGCGCCACCGCAAGCGACGTGGTGGCGCCGGCCGCATAGGCCAGCAACAGCAAGGTCGTATCCAGGCTGGCGCCCTGTAGGGCGGCACCCGTCAATATGAGGCCGAGGATCGGGCCCGCGCACGGCGCCCACAGCAGGCCCGTGGCAATCCCCAGCAGAAACGAGGTGCCCGGTCGAGGTCGATCGTCGGGGTGGGCCGTCTGTGAAAGCCGGCCTCCCAGGCGCACCAGCGGGCGCGACAAGACCGTTGCCAGACGCGGCGACATCAGCGCCAGCGCGAACAAGGCCATCAGGGCCAGCGCCAGCCAGCGCCCATACTGGTTTGCTTCCACGACCCAGTTGCCACCAACCGCGGCGAGCGAAGCCACCACCGCGAACATCAATGCCATGCCGCCAAGCAGCGGCAGGCCACTGCGCGAAAACGGCTGATCCGCGCGCGCAAACACGAAGGGCAACACCGGCAGGATGCACGGACTGACTATCGTCAGCACACCGCCAAGGTAGGCAAGAGCGAACAACCACATGACCATCGACCGTCCCGCGCGGGAAACACCGAGCGTCAGTCAGAAACCCGCGCCATGCAATGAACCGATCTTACCGCCGCCAAACCGGTTACGTTGCATCAATTCTTTGCAGGCGCCGGCGGTCGGGCAATCCGACTCAGTGCCTTTTCCAGCCGTGCCACGGTGGCGTCGACATCGCGCAGCTTGTCCAGACCGAACAGCCCGATCCGGAATGTCTTGAAGTCCGCCGGTTCGTCGCACTGCAGCGCCACCCCGGCCGCCACTTGCAGGCCGGCCGCCTCGAACTTGCCGCCGGAACGTATGCCGTCGTCGTCGGTGTAGCTGACGATGACGCCCGGCGCCTCGAAGCCCGGCGCGGCCACACTGGGAAAGCCATGCTTGCGCAGCAGCGCGCGCACATCGCGGCCAAGCTTCAGCTGCGCTTCTTTCACCGTGTCGAACCCATAACGCTCGGTCTCGGCCATGACGCCGCGCAGGACAGTGAGCGAATCGGTCGCCATCGTGGCGTGATAGGCATGGCTGCCGTGCTCGTAGGCCTCCATCACTTGCAGCCATTTGCGCAGGTCGCAGGCAAAACTGGTGCTGACCGTATCGTCGATGCGCTGGCGCGCGGTGTCGTTCAACATCACCAGCCCGCAGCATGCGGGACCGCTCCAGCCCTTCTGCGGCGCACTGAGGAGGATGTCCACGCCAACGGCCTTCATGTCGACCCAGACCGTGCCCGACGCAATGCAATCGAGCACGAACAGCCCGCCCACCGCGTGAATCGCCTCAGCCACCTTTTTCATGTAGTCTTCGGGCAGCATGATGCCCGACGCCGTCTCGACGTGCGGCGCGAACACCAGATCGGGCTGGTTCGAACGAATCGACGCCACGACCTCGTCGATGGGGGGCGGTGCGAACGGCGCCTGGCGCCCCGCCGTGATCGGACGCGCCTTCAGCACGACCGTATCCGACGGAATGTGCCCGGTGTCGAAGATTTGACTCCAGCGGTAGCTGAACCACCCGTTGCGGATGACCAGGCAGCGCCGGCCGGTTGCAAACTGCCTTGCCACCGCTTCCATGCCGAACGTGCCGCTGCCGGGCACCACGATGGCCGAGCGGGCGCCATAGACTTTTTTCAGTGTGCGCGAAATGTC
>SCQX01000140.1 GCA_004298545.1 Candidimonas sp.
CGGGAAGCCGTTGATCGCGTTTTCGCTAGCCCAGAAAATCGCGCTTGCCGATTGGCGTGCCCGCCACGCGCAGAATGTCGTACGCGGTGGTGCAATGGAAGAAGAAGTTGGGCAGCGCGTAGTCGGTCAGGTAGGGAAGGCCTTTGTAATGCACCGTGTCCTTGCCGCTGGGGCGGGTGATGTCGCGCCCCTCGGCGGCGTTGATCTGCTCGGGTTTGAAGGTGTCCAGGTAGGCAATCGTGCGGGTGATGCGGTCGCGCAGCTGATCGAACGTGGTTTCGGTGTCGGGGAATACCTGCGGCGTGGTGCCGGCCATGCGCGCGGCGCTGCGCGCCGCCGTGTCGCAGGCGCGCTGCACCTGCATCGCCAGCGGAAACATATCGAAGATGAGGCGCTGCTTGAGCAGGCCGTCGGGCGCGGAGCTTTTGCTCTGCGCGTGCGCCTGCCCCTTCTTGAGAACCGCTGACAGGTTGCGCAGCGCGCGCGTGAACACGGGGATTGAAACGTCATACATCGTAGTCGCCATTTTTCGTTGCTCCGGAAATAAAAATATCGCGCTACGATGATAGTCGCACCCATCCCGGTGGGCAATTGGCGGTCGCCGATTCGCCTCAGGCCGATTCCGTGTCGAGGTGCAGCAGGCGCAGGCGCAGCCCGATGATCAGCGTGGCGATTGCGGCAAGCGGGATGAATGGCGCGATGAAGAGCCAGTGCGCGACGACGCCGCCGCAGAAGACGGCGCTTGCGAGATAGGCGGTGAGCGCGGCCAGCTGGCGCGCGGTGTGCTTGCCCGCGAACGGGTGGCGGCCCGCGGTCACTTGCTGGATGACGCTGCTGGCGATGGCGGTGTACGTGCTGGTGAAGATGATCGTCATGACGCCGGGAACGCCCAGCCGCCGGCTCGCCGCGCCCTGGATTCCCATCGCCAGCGCCGACAGCACGATGAGCCCGTAGTCGACACCTGCCCGCGCCGGCCCGCCCGTGAAGTGCCACAAGGCCGCGAAGCCGGCTAGGCACAGTGATTCCAGCGCCAGTTCCCAATGCAGGTAGTTATGTTTGCCAAGACGCGCGGAGGCGATCATGACGCCCGCCACGTAGCTGGCGATGGCAACGACGGCGTGCAGCGCGTCGTTGAAATGCCCCTGGCCGATGGCGAGGCCAAGCAGTATGGTGTTGCCGCTCATGGCCGACGTGAAGACGCTGCCCAGCGCCAGGAACGCGATGGCGTCCATGCTGCCGGCGACGAATGACAAGACCGCCAGGGCGGCGGTGGTGCGGCCGCGCGTGTCGCCGGGGCGCGCGGCGGACGTCGCATCGTTATGCAAGCGTCTCGTACCGGTGAACGATCGCGGCGTCGCCTAGGCGCCGAGTTCCGCGCGCACGATGGCGGCGCCGTCGGCCATGGCTTTCATCTTGCCGAAGGCGCTCTCGCGCGGCAGGTACTTCAGGCCGCAGTCGGGCGCGATGACGAGCCGTTCGGCCGGTACGTGCGGCAGGGCGCGGCGGATGCGCTGCGCGACGACCTCGGGTGTTTCCACTTCGGGCGTGGAAAGATCGAGCACGCCGAGGATGATGGTTTTCGAGGGCAGTTTCTCGAGAACGGTACAGTCGAGCTTCGATTGCGCGGTTTCCACCGATATCTGCTTTGCCAGGCTGCCTTCGAGTTCGGTCAGGAAGGCGTAGCCCACGGGGCGTTCGTGGATGATGGCGGCGTAGCCGAAGCACAGGTGCACCGCGGTGGTGCCGGTTACGCCCGCCAGCGCGCGGTTCAGCGTGTTCAGGCCGTAGCGGCGCGCTTTCTCGTAGCGCGCCTGCAGGTAGGGCTCGTCGATCTGGACGATGTCGGCGCCCGCCGCGAAGAGATCCTTGATTTCTTCATTCACCGCGGCGGCGTAGTCGAGCGCCATTTCCTCTTCTGAATCGTAGTAGTCGTTCTGCGCCTGCTGCGCCATGGTGAACGGACCGGGCACCGTGATCTTGATGCGCCGCGTGGTGTGCGCGCGCAGGAATTGCACGTCACGCACTTCCACCGGATGTTTACGCCGGATTTTGCCGGCGACGCGCGGCACGGGATTGGGGTGGCCGCTGCGGTCGAGCGCCGTGCCGGGGTTGTCGATGTCGACCCCGTCGAGCGCCGTGGCGAACCGGTTCGAATAGCTTTCGCGGCGCATCTCGCCGTCGGTGATGATGTCCAGCCCCGCGTGCTCTTGCGCCGTGATGGCCAGCAGGGTGGCGTCGTCCTGCGCTTGTTCGAGCCATTCTGGGTCGACGCGCCACAGTTCCTTCGCACGCACGCGCGGCGGAAACCGCCCGCGCAGCTTGGTTCGGTCGATCAGCCAATCGGGCTGCGCATAAGAACCGACAAGGGAGGTGGGTAGGAGAGTCGACATGGAGTGTTCCGTGGAAGCGTTTGAAAGTTGGAAAGTCGTGGTGTGACGAATGACTGGGAATGATTGGCGAAACGGCGGGCGGCGAGTCGGCGGGCGCGGGTAGGGGCGCGCGCGGCGGGCCGTCGCCGGCTTGATCCAGTCGATCGCCAATGATAAACGAATCCGGATGGCGGTGGCACAATGACGGCACCATGAAAAAGAACGACGTGTGCTTCACGCATTTTGCCGCCGCCATCCGGCGGCTGGACCTGGACCGCGTCGCGCGGCCCGCGGATATTCCAAAGGTGTTCGATCTCGGCCGCGAAGGCCGGCTGAGCAGCCACTACATTCCCTTCGACTACCTGAACCCGGCGGCGCGCCTGGTGCTGGTGGGCATCACGCCGGGCTTCACGCAGTGGAAGAACGCGATGCGCGCCGCGCAGCGCCAGCTGGCGGCCGGTGAACCGGCACGGGCGAACCTGGAAGACGTCAAGCGCGCGGGCGCGTTCAGCGGCCCGCTGCGGCCCAACCTGATCGCTTTGCTGGACTGCATCGGGCTGAACCGCTGGCTGGGCCTGGCAAGCTGCGATGTCTTGTTCGGCGCCGCGTCGCATCTGGTGCAGACCGGTTCCATCCTGCACCATCCGATATTCATCGACGGCCGTAACTACAACGGCACGCCCAGCATGCTGCGGTCGCCGTTCCTGCGCGGACGGATCGAAACGTACTTCGCCGCCGAGGCCGCGGCGCTGAGTTCCGCCGTGTTCGTGCCGCTGGGGCCGCGCGTCGGCGAAGGCGTCTTGTGGCTTGCGCGGGAAGGCGTGATACCGCGCGATCACGTGCTGGCGGGCTTGCCGCATCCGTCGGGGGCGAACATCGAACGGGTGGCGTATTTCCTGGGGCGCAAGGCGCGCGACACCTTGTCGAACAAGACGAATCCGGTGGTGCTCGATGCGGCGCGCGCGGCGCTGCAGGCGCAGGTGGCATCGCTCGGCTGACCGTTTACACGATTACGTCGAGCAGCAGCTTGACGTTCAGCGCCACCACCAGCGCCGCCACGACCCACGACAGCGCGGTCAGCGCGCGCCCCGCGGCCAGTGTTCCCATCAGTTTGCGGTCCGACACGAAATGCACCAGCGGAATGAGCGCGAACGGCAGCTGCATCGACAGCACCACCTGGCTGAGCACCAGCAGCTTCGCGGTGCCGCTTTCGCCGTAGAGGGTGGTGACGACCACGACCGGAATGATGGCCAGGCCGCGTGTCAGCAGACGGCGCGCCCAGATGGGCATGCGCAGATTCAGGAACCCTTCCATGACGATCTGCCCGGCCAGCGTTGCGGTGACGGTCGAGTTCAGCCCCGAGGCAAGCAGCGCAATGATGAAGACCAAAGCGGCCAGCCCGCCGCCGAGCATGGGCGACAGCATGAAATAGGCCTGTTTGATTTCGACGACGTCGGTGCGCCCGGCCGCGTGGAAAACGGCGGCGGCGGTGATCAGGATGGCGGCGTTGACGAAGAAGGCCAGCATCAGCGCGATCGTGCTGTCGGTCAGCGCCCAGCGCAACCCCTCGCGCCTGCCGGCCTCGGTGCGCGGATAGTCGCGGGTCTGCACGATGGAGGAATGCAGGTACAGGTTGTGCGGCATCACCGTGGCGCCGATGATGCCGATGGCCAGATAGAGCGCCGAAGGGTCGGTTACGATGCGCGCTTTTGGCACGAAGCCGCCCAGCACGTCGCTCATCACCGGCTGCACCAGCGCGATCTGGATGCCGAAGCAGATGAAGATGGTGAGCAGCAGCGCCATGATGAACGCTTCCAGCCAGCGGAACCCGCGCCGCATCAGCAGCAGAACCAGAAAGACGTCCAGCGCGGTGACCATCGCGCCAACCGCCAGCGGCAGACCGAACAGCAGGTTGAGCGCGATGGCGGTGCCGATGACTTCGGCCAGGTCGCAGGCGATGATGGCGATTTCGCACAGTGCCCACAGTGCGAATGATGTGGCGCGGCTGTAGCGCAGGCGGCAGGCCTGGGCCAGATCCAGCCCCGAGGCGATTCCCAGCCGCGCGGCAAGCGCCTGCAGCAGGATGGCCATGAGGTTGGAGAGCAGGACGACCGACAGCAGCAGATAGCCGAAGCGCGACCCGCCCGCCAGGTCGGTCGCCCAGTTTCCGGGGTCCATGTAGCCGACCGACACCATGTAGCCCGGGCCCGCGAAAGCGATCAGGCGGCGCAGCCACGTGCCTGAGGACGACACCGCCACGCTGGCGTTCATTGCCCCCAGACTGGGCCGCATGGGTATTGTCGTATCGGGGGGGCTTTCCGGATCGGGAGGGTTGTCCGGGCCGGTTTCCGGCAAAGGGGCTGATTTCGACAATTAACTTGACTGGACTTGATCGAACGGTTCGTTGTGGTTCATCAGCTGTCGTCGCCGCTATCGCCAAAGCGCCGTGATATTGCGCACCGCAACATAACGTTTAATGTGTAAGTATGCACCATCTTTCGGGGCATTGCAGCGGCGCGGCCGGGTTCGAGGGCATGAACGACCGTGGCGCGCGCCATGGCGGCCGGGCGGCATCGCGACGACTACACGCCTCACTACAAGTAATTTTCAATAAATATCAGAAAGAATCAATTTTTATCGTTCCGTGCCGTAATTCGGTTTGTGCGCGGTGGTTTGTGCGCACGGACTCTTTTGACCGGGGAGACGGCAATGGAACGAGTTTCTTGGTTGGAGCGGTGGGAAATCGCTGGAATGCCCGCTGACGGGCGTGCAAGCAAGGCACAGCATCCGCCGCCCGGTGCCCGATGGCGGCGGTGCCTGGCGTTGTGGCTGGGGTTGATCTGGGCCGTATCGGGCGATGCGGCGCTGGCCAGAGTGCTCGACGATGCCGATCCGCGGCGTAGGGCGCCGACCGATGAGCCCATCCTATGGAAGCCGTCGAACAGTTCGGAAACCGTGATGGGCGATACGCACTGGGACTCACCCGATGCGCCGTTCGTTTTTCAGGGTGGCGTGCTGCATGTGGGCGGCTCTTTTGAGACCCGGCGCGAATTCCGCGTGGACGATCAGGCCGTCGTCAACACGCATGGCGATGCGGTGCTGACACTTGCCGGGCCGGTGGTAGCGGCGAACGGGTCGTACTGGGGGCTGGCCAAGCTGGGCGCCGGCACGCTGCGCCTGGCCGGGCCCAACGATTACGATGGCAACACGCTGCTGTTGCAGGGCGGGCTGGACGTGCTTGGCGGCGATGCGCTGGGGCAGCCGTATCGCGCATTGAACGTCAACACGGGAACGCGGCTGCGCTACGCGCCGGGCATCGTCGTGTACAACGGCCTTCAGTTGGAGACCGACCTGCCGATTAACGGCCTCGTGCCGCCCGGTTCCTACGAAAGCATCGTTCCGGCGCAGTATGCGGACAGTGTGCAGTGGATCGTCGATCGTGGCGTGGCGGTGCAGGCGGGTGCGATCAGCGGGTCCGCACCCATCGTCAAACAGGGCGGCGGGCTGCTGCGCCTGGCGGGCCCCGCCATTGGGTACGATGGCCCGCTGACGGTGAATCAGGGGGCCGTGGCCGCGGATGACGTATTCTGGGGGCCGGTGACGGTGAATGGCGGCGCGCGCCTTCAGGGCACCGGCCAGGTGGGGTCAACGACGGTGCGTGCGGGCGGCGTGCTGGCGCCCGGCAACAGCGTCGGCGTGTTGACCGTGCGCGGCGATCTCACCCTGGCACCCGACAGCCGTTTCGAAGTGGATGTCATGCCTTCGGGAGCGGGCGATACGCTGCTCGCGACCGGTCGCGCCGCACTGGATGGCCGTGTGGTGGCGCTGGCGGGGGCCGGCGATTGGTCGGAGAGTACGCGCGTCATGATTCTGGATGCGGCGGGCGGCCTGGGTGGCAGCCGCTTCGCGGCGGTGGAGACGGATCTGGCATTTCTGTCGCCGCAGCTCGATTACGACGCGCGGCGCGTCTACCTCACGATGACGCGCAATGCCGTCGATTTCGAGGAGGTGGCCGATGCGCCCGACAAGCCGGTCGCCGAAGTGCTTGGCGATCCGGCCGAGGTGCCCGCGCTGTACGGGCGTGTGCTGGACCTGACCGCGGCGCGGGCCCGCGCCGCGTTCGGGCGGCTGGCCAATGGCTGGGCCGGGTCGCTGCGGTCCACGTTGCTGGAGGACACGCGATTCCTGCGGGAGGCGGTGTGGGCGAACGCCGGTGCGCCGCCTGCCCAACGCGCGGATTCCAGCGGTGCGAGGTTGCCGCCGGGCGAACACGTTGCTGGCGCGCGCGGCTGGGCGCAACCCTTCCAGTCGTCGGCCGTTTGGGGTTCGGGGGCCGGTGGCGGCAGCCTGGACCGCGATATCGGCGGTGTGGTGCTGGGGCTGGATGCGCCATTGGATGACGATTGGTTCGTGGGCGGCGTGCTGGGCGCGCAGGACAGTCGCGTCCGGACCGCGCCGGGATTCGATCGCGCGCACATTCAAACGGTGCAGGCCGGCTTGAGTGTCGCCGGGCGTTGGCGCGGCTTGCGCCTGTCTGGCGGCGCGGCGCATGGCTGGCACACCCTGGACAGCCGGCGCGATGTCTCTGTTGGTGCGCCGCGGGATTGGGCGCGCAGCCGCGCCCGCGCGCGCAGCGACCAGGTCTATCTCGAGGTGTCGCGGCCGGCTTTGCTGACGCCGTTCGCGCGCGTCGCGTGGGTGGTGCTGCGCGCCAGCGGCTTCGACGAGAAAGGCGGCGCGGGGGCGCTGGCGGTGGACGGTGGCCGCCACGCCGTAGGGGTTTCGACCCTGGGCCTGGTGTTCAACCACAGGGTAGAGACGTCGGCGGGCGTGGCGCGACTGGAGGCACGCCTGGCGTGGCGGCATGCGGTCGGCAATCGGCGCGCCCACACGACGCAGCGTTTTCTGGCGGGCGCCAGCGGGCGCCGCTACGCGTCGGAGGGTGTGCCCGTGACGCGCGATGCGTGGGAACTGGGCCTGATGGTGCGCGGCCGGGTGTCGCGTTCGGTCACGCTGGGGCTTGCCTATGCCGGCCAGTTCGCGCGCGGCATGCGGGACCACGGTTTGCGCCTGAACGCCGCCTGGGCGTTCTGAGCCGGCCCGCCAGCGATCAGCTGGGGCGTTTCCGAGTCGACCCGTGTGCGCTCGTTCAGGCTGCTTTCGAGCCGGCTCGCCGGCGCGTGCTCAGAGTGTTCCCGACTTGGCGGGCCGCTGTCCCGCCTCGTGCGAGTCGAGCTGGATGTCGGCCGTCATGCTGGCGGCAAGCGATCCAAGCAGGGTGCGCAGGCTGCCAATCGAGCGCGTTTGCGGTACGGAAAGCGTTGCTTCGACTTTGAACTGGTGGCCGGCGGGTGCCGCATTCGTGTCGACGATGCGCGTGGCCAGCTCCTTGATGCCGATATCGTGTGCCGCCAGGCTGGCCGACAAGTCTTGCACGATGCCCGGGCGGTCTGGCGCGTCCAGTGTGAGGGATACGCCGCGCCGCCCGGGGGCCGGTGGCGCCGCGTCGCTGTGTTCTATGGTGACGCGCAGCCCCGAGGCCTCGAGCCCGCGCAGCGCCGTCGTCAGCGCCGTGGCGTTGCGCTGCGCGACGTCGAATTGCACCATGCCGGCGAACTGGTTTCCCAGGCTGGCCATGCGGCTGCCCGCCCAGTTTGCGCCGAACCCGCGCGCGCGTTCGGAAATGAGGTTGACCAGCCCCGGCCGGTCTTCGCCGATGGCCGTCACCACCAGCGAGGTATGCGGCTCGTTGGGCGCCTCGGCAAGTTCCACCTGATGCCGGATCATGGGCGCGCGCGTGGCGAAGCGTTCATCTTGCGGCTTTGCCGGCAGCGCGCCGTGCTGCTGCGCATAGTGCACCACGTCGACCAGCAGTTTGAGGCCAATGGGCGCGAGCGCGCGCTCCCACAGTTCGCGTGGTGTTTCTCCCTTGCGCACGAAGCACCAGTCTTGCGCGGCGATGGCGCCGGCGTCCCAGCCTTTCGCCAGGTGGTAGATGGAGCCGCCGGCGATGGGGTCGCCTTCCAGTATCGTCCATTCGACGGCGGCGATGCCGCGGTGGCGCGGCAACAGCGACGGGTGGTAGCCGACCCCGCCCAGCCGCGAACGCGCCAGCGCTTCGTCGGTGACGAACGCGTGGGTGTGGGCGGCGAGGATGAGGTCGGTGCCGTCGGGGATGGCACTGCCCCGCACGCGCCGCGGGTCGTCGTGGATGATAGTGGGCAGACCCGCCGCGCGCCCGGCCACGGCAAGCCGGTCGTCGCTGGCGGGCGCCACCACGCCCGCGACTTCAATATCGTCCGCCAGCAGCGCCTTGAGCACCGACGCGCCAAAATAGCGTGATCCGACCAGCGTGCATTTCATTCATCCGCTCCAGGTAGTCGATTGTTTCCGGTTCCCGCGCGTTCGCGCGGCGACGTGCCATTCTAGCGCGCCGCAACTTCCCTGGATCGGGCCGCCCGCATCCCGCATTTCGCGGCCATCGCGCGATGCCACGCGATGGCCGCGCCGCCGGATCAGTAATCCATGTCGGCCGGGGCCGGCGCGGCGGCCTTGGCGGGTTTGGGCTGCTCGGTGACCGAGGCTTCCGTCGTAAGGATCATGCCGGCGATCGACGCCGCGTTCTGCAGCGCGGTGCGCGTGACTTTGGTCGGGTCGACCACGCCCATCGCCACCAGGTCGCCGTATTCGCCCGACGAGGCGTTGTAGCCGTAGTTGCCCTTGCCGTCGGCCACCTTGGCCGTCACCACCGACGGCTCTTTGCCGGCGTTGGCCACGATGGCCCGCAGCGGCGCTTCCAGCGCGCGGCGCACGATCTGGACGCCGGCATCCTGGTCGGCATTGGCGCCCTTCAGGGTCTTGATGGCCAGGCCGGCGCGCAGCAGCGCCACGCCGCCCCCCGGCACGATGCCTTCTTCGACCGCGGCGCGCGTGGCGTGCAGCGCGTCGTCGACCCGGTCCTTCTTTTCTTTCATCTCGACTTCCGTCACCGCGCCAACCTTGATGACCGCCACGCCGCCCGACAGCTTGGCGACGCGTTCCTCGAGTTTTTCGCGGTCGTAGTCGCTGGTGGCCTGTTCGATTTGTGTCTGGATCGACTTCACGCGCGCGTCGATGCGCGGCTTATGGCCGGCGCCGCCGACGATGACCGTGTTCTCTTTGTGGATCTCGACGCGCTTGGCATGGCCCAGATCCTTCAAGGTGGCTTTTTCAAGCTGTTTGCCGGTGTCGGCGGAGATGACGGTGGCGTTCGTCAGAATGGCGATGTCTTCCAGCATGGCTTTGCGCCGATCGCCGAAACCAGGCGCCTTGACCGCCGCAACCTTCAGCGTGCCGCGCATGACGTTGACCACCAGGGTGGCCAGCGCTTCGCCTTCCACATCTTCGGCAATGATGAGCAGCGGTTTGCCCGCCTTGGATGCCGCTTCCAGAATGGGCAGCAACTCGCGCACGTTGGCGATTTTCTTCTCGTGCACCAGGATCAGCGCGTCTTCGAGGGACGTGGCCTGCTTGTCGGGTTCGTTGATAAAGTAAGGGCTCAGGTAGCCGCGGTCGAATTGCATGCCTTCGACGACTTCCAGCTCGCTGTCGAGCGACTTGCCATCCTCGACGGTGATGACGCCCTGCTTGCCCACTTTGTCCATGGCATCGGCAATGAGCTTGCCGATGGCGTCGTCTTCATTGGCCGACAGCGCGGCCACCTGCGAGATTTCCTTGCGGGTGGCAATGGGTTTGGACCGTGCCTTCAGGTCTTTGACCACCGCCTCGACCGCCAGATCGATGCCGCGCTTGATGTCCATCGGGCTGAGGCCCGCGGTCACGTAGCGCACGCCTTCCTCGACGATGGACTGCGCCAGCACCGTTGCGGTGGTGGTTCCGTCGCCGGCGATGTCGGCCGTTTTCGACGCCACCTGTTTCACGACCTGCGCACCGACGTTCTCGAACTTGTCCTTGAGTTCGATTTCCTTGGCGACCGTGACGCCATCCTTGGTGACCAGCGGCGCGCCGTAGCTGCGTTCCAGCAGAACGTTGCGCCCCTTGGGGCCGAGTGTGACCTTCACCGCGTTGGCCAGTATGTTCACGCCTTTGACGATACGGCTACGCGCGTCGCCATGAAAAAGCACGTCTTTCGCGCTCATTGCTATGCTCCTGATTCAATGCTTCCAGAGTTCGTTTCCGGGTCTGCCGGCGCAGTTGGCGCCGCCGGCCCAGGCCTTTCCGCCAGGGGGTCAGGCCTTCTTCTTGCCGGCGCGCCTGGTCGATTCCACGACCGCCAGAATTTCATCCTCACGCAGCACCAGCAGCTCGTCACCGTCGATTTTTACCGTTTGGCTGGAGTACTTTCCGAACAGCACCTGGTCTCCCACTTTCACCGGCAGAGGCGTGACGGAGCCATCCTTCGAACGCTTGCCCTTGCCGACCGCCACGACTTCCCCCTGTTCGGGCTTTTCAGCGGCGGAATCGGGGATCACGATGCCCGAGGCCGTCTTGCGCACTTGATCGATGCGTTTGACGATGACCCGGTCGTGAAGAGGACGAATCTTCATAATCAGCTTCCTTGATGTCAGATCACCAAAATTGGAATCGGAAAGTTGGTATCGGCACGATACGGAAACGCCGCGCGTGTTGACGCACCCCCTCCCCAGGCCACGTATACCCACGTATACTGGACAACAGAATGAATTGGGGGTGTGGGCGCGTTTTTCAATGCTTCGGCGTGGAATAATTTGTAACTTCTGTTGTCTGGTCGGGAGTCGACGGTGGTTGGCCTCTGGCCATCGATCTCTCATAATAAATAATTACTTTACTTTCTGCTGATAAATATTCGCTTTTTCCTTTCAATGACTTGGCCGACAATAAGGGCACAGTTGAGTCGGGTTTATTGATTTACGTCGCTTAGGGTGGAGCACGGTATGGCTGCGGATGTATTGAAAGCGAAGGTCTGGCGGGGAGCGGACCAGGGCAGTTTCGAAGTGTACGAAGTGCCGCGTCGCGCGAGCCAGACGGTGCTCGACGTCGTCACCTATGTTCAGCGCCATATCGACCACACGCTGTCGTATCGTTTTTCCTGTCGGGTCGGCATGTGCGGGTCGTGCGCCATGAACGTCAACGGCATCGCCCGCTGGACCTGCCGCACGCATGTGTCGAAAGTGCTGAAGGGGCGCAGCGAGATCGAGATCGCGCCGCTGTCCAATCTGCCGGTCATCAAAGATCTTGCCACCGACATGACCACCTTCTTCGACAAGTGGGCGCGGGCGAAGGGGCAGTTCCACGGCTCCAAGACGCGCCACGACGATTTCGCGCGGGTGGACCCGGCCTCGAAGGAACGCGTGGCCGCCGCCGACGGCACGGAATGCATCGGCTGCGGCGTCTGCTATTCGGTGTGCGACGTGGTGACGTGGAAGCCCGACTTCCTGGGCCCGGCGGCGTTGAACCGCGCCTGGACGCTGGTCAACGACGTGCGCGACGTGGCGGTGAAAGAGCGCCTCGAGGCGGTTTCGGGCGATGCAGGCTGCCATTCGTGCCATACGCAGGGTTCCTGTACCGAGCGCTGCCCGAAGCATATTGCGCCGAGCTTCAGTATTGCCGGCCTGAAAGTTCTCACTGCCAGCCTGGCGGTCAAGGGCGATCTATGAAAAAGAGCGATGCCGTCATCCATGCGCGGCGCTGGTACTGGCAGCACGTCAGTGCAATGGTCTTGGCAATTTGTGTTGCCGTGCACATCGTGGTCATCGTCTACGCGATGCGCAATGGCCTCACTGGCGCCGAAATCCTTTCGCGCACGCATGGCAACTGGGCGTTCGGCATCTTCTACGCGGTGTTCGTGATTGCCTGTGTGGTGCATGTGCCCGCGGGGCTGGCCAACATTCTGGAAGAGTGGGTGGGCCTGAAGGTTGGCGCCGCGTCGGCCGTGGCGAAACTGTTCGGACTCGTCATTCTCGTCATGGGGCTGCAGGCCGTCTACGCGGTGACACTATCATGAGACGCAACGACAATCGCAATCGCACGCATCCGTCGTACCTGATGTTCGCGGTGCACCGCGTCTCGGGCATTCTGCTGGCGCTGTTCCTGCCGCTGCACTTCTGGGCGCTCAGCCTGGCGCTCAAGGGCGAGGGCGCGCTCAATCAGTTTCTGGTGTTCACGGACACGCCACTCTTCAAGATTGGCGAGTGGGGGCTGGTCGTGCTGCTGTCCCTGCATCTCATGGGCGGCGTGCGGCTGCTGCTGATCGCGTTCCGGCCCAAGTCCCCGCCCGGGCTGCTCAAGGGGTGGATCGCCGGCGCTGTCGGCGTGGCGTTCGCGGCCGGGCTGGCGTTCATTCTGGCACTGGTGTAAGCGACGCGGTGTGGGCGCGCGGCCGCGCGCAAGCAAGGAAATCTGGAGGAACTTATGAAAGTCGATTTGCAGGCCGTTGAAGATACGGCGAAGGATCTTTATATCCGGGCGCTGAAGGTGCTGCCGCCCGACATCAAGGAAGGATTCCGGCGCTTGCTGCTGGGTGAACAGTCGTCGCGCGCCAAACAGATGCTGGGCACGATGACGACGAACATCAAGGTGGCGGAGTCGACCAACAATCTGCTGTGCCAGGACACCGGCGTACCGGTGTACTACGTCAGCATCGGCAGCGGCGTGGAAGTGGACGGCTTCGGTCTGAAACAGGCCATTCGGCGCGGCGTCGAGCGCGCCACGCACGAGCACCCGCTGCGTTCATCCATCGTGCATCCGCTGACGCGCAAGAACAATCAGAATTCCTGCGGCATCGACGTGCCGGTGATCAACTTCGACTTCATCGACGAACCCGAGGTGCTGCGAATTCTGATGATCCCCAAAGGCAGCGGCGCCGAGAACAATTCTTTTCTGCAAATGGCCATTCCCGCCGAGGGCATCGATGCCATCAAGACGTTCGTCATCGATTGCGTGCTGGCGGCGGGTCCGAAAACATGTCCGCCGACGATCGTTGGCGTGGGGATCGGCGGTACGTCGGAATTGTGCATGGCAATGGCGAAGCGGGCATCGATCCGCGCGCTGGATTCCTCCTGTAGCGACCCCGATGGCGCCGCGCTGGAAAAGGAACTGTCGGCGGCCGTCAACAAGCTGGGCGTCGGCCCGCAGGGGCTGGGCGGCGATTCCACGTCGTTCGCCGTTCACATCGAATTGGCGGCCACGCACATTACGCTGAACCCCGTGGCGGTGAACATGCAGTGCCATTCCGCGCGCCGCGCGTCGGCAACGTTCACTCCCGCCAACGTTTCTTACGGATTCTGATCATGGCACACTACGATTTCACAATGCCCGTGACCGAGGCTCAGGCTCGGCAGTTGCATGTCAACGATACCGTCACCCTCAACGGCATACTGTACGGCATCCGCGACGCCACGCTCATTCACATGTACGATCGCGGCCGCAAGACGCGCTTCGATCTTTCCGGGCAGGCGGTGATCCACACCGCGCCGAATGTCAAGAAGGTTCCCAAGAGCGCGGAATTTCCCTGCGGCTATGCGTCGGTCTGCATCGGCACGACCACCTCCGACCGCATGGAGCGCTTCACACGCCCGCTACTCGAGAAAAACGGCGTGCGCTTCGTCATCGGCAAGGGCGGCATGCGCGAAGATTCGCTGGCCGCGTTCCAGCAGTTCGGCGGTGCCTACCTGGTCATCTCGGGCGGCGTCGCGGCGCTCGAGACCACGTGGATCAAACAGATCGAAGACGTTGATCTGGACGACCTCAATCCCGAGTCGTTGTGGAAGTTTCGCATCGAGAACTTCGGTCCGCTCCTCGTCGGCATGGACAGCCACGGCGAAAGCCTGTACGACACCGTCAAGCAAGACGCCAAATCACGCCGGGCGCAGGTGCTGGCCAGCCTGGGGGTTGCGGCCCGATGAACGTCAAGCGCGTCCAGACCGACATCCTGATACTCGGCTCCGGTGGAGCCGGCCTGTTCGCCGCCTTGCACGCGCATCAGGCCAATCCGGCGCTGTCGATTACGGTGGCCGTGAAGGGGCTGCTGGGCAAATCGGGCTGCACGCGCATGGTGCAGGGCGGCTACAACGTGGCGCTCGCCAAGGGCGATTCGGTGGAGCGCCACTTCATGGATACGATAGAGGGCAGCAAATGGCTGGCCGACCAGGAACTTGCCTGGACGCTGGTGAAGACGGCGGTCGAACGGGTGCATGAGCTCGAGAATGAACTGGGATGCTTCTTCGACCGCAACCCCGACGGCACGGTGCACCAGAAGGCGTTTGCCGGGCAGACGTTCGACCGCACCGTGCACAAGGGCGACCTGACCGGCATCGAGATCATCAACCGCCTGGCCGAGCAGGTTTGGGCGCGCGGCATCAAGCGGCTGGAGGAACACCGCGCGATCGAGCTGGTGAAAACCGCCGACGGTAGCGCGCTGGCTGGCGTGCTGATGATCGACATCCGCACCGGCGAGTTCGTGTTCGTGCAGGCCAAGGCGGTGCTGCTGGCCACCGGCGGCGGCCCCACCATGTACAAGTATCACACGCCGTCAGGTGAAAAGAACTGCGACGGCATGGCGATGGCGCTGCGCGCGGGGCTGGCGCTGCGCGACATGGAGATGGTGCAGTTCCACCCCACCGGGCTGCTGGCGGGGGCCGATACGCGCATGACGGGCACCGTGATCGAAGAGGGGCTGCGCGGCGCGGGCGGGTATCTGCTCAATGGCAACAAAGAACGGTTCATGCAGAATTACGACCCGCGCCAGGAGCGGGCGACGCGCGACATCGTCTCGCGCGGCATTTTCTTCGAGATGCGCGCGGGCCGCACGTCACCCAATGGCGGCGCCTACATTCAGATGAGCCATCTGGGGCCCGACAAGGTGCGCAAGCAGTTCAAGGGCATGGTGGAACGCTGCGCCGACTGCGGGTTCGACCTGGCCGGCGGCCTCGTCGAGGTGGTGCCCACCGCGCACTACATGATGGGCGGCGTGGTTTTCCAGCCCGATTGCACCACCGAACTGACCGCGCTGTTCGCCGCGGGGGAAGACACGGGCGGCGTGCATGGCGCGAACCGCCTGGGGGGGAACGGCGTGGCCGATTCCACCGTGTTCGGCGGCATCGCCGGCGATACGATGGCGCCGTGGGTGCAGGCGAACGGTGTCTGGCGCGAGCCCGACGAAGCCACCATACAGGCCAGTGTCGCGGCCCACACGGTTCCGTTCGATCTGCCCGCGGGCG
The DNA here is from genome assembly GCA_004298545.1 of Candidimonas sp. Lineage (GTDB taxonomy): Bacteria > Pseudomonadota > Gammaproteobacteria > Burkholderiales > Burkholderiaceae_B > SCQX01. The sequence continues at coordinate 15,566 of SCQX01000140.1, forward strand.
ATCTGGAACCGATACGCGAGGCGCTGTACGACTGCATGTGGAACGACGTGGGCATTCTGCGGTCGGAATCCAGCCTGCATGCCGGTCTGAGCAAACTGGCCGAGCTCGATGGCGCGCTGTCGAAGGTCGGTGTCGGCAACGAGGGCGGCGCCTTCAACCTGACCTGGCACGACTGGCTCAACCTGAAGAACCTCATCCTCGTCAGCCAGACCATCGCGACCGCCGCGCTGGCCCGCGAGGATTCGCGCGGTGCGCATTTCCGCGAAGATTTTCCCAAAATCGTGGATCTGCCCGGGTCGACGTATACCGTGGTGCATCAGAAGAACGGTGAAATCGAGCTTTCCCGCCGACCGGTCCAGTTCACGCGCGTGCGCCCCGGAGAGACCATTTTGCGCTGATTACACCTCGCGCGGCGCGAATTCGTGGTGCGCCGTGTTCAGGTACGAGACGCGGTATTCAATGGGCTGGTTGTTGTAGGAAAACGCCGTGCGGTGCGTCTCGAGCAGCGCGCTGTGCGGTTTCACGTTCAGCAGCCTGGCCTGGGCCGCGCTGGCCAGCGCGGCGCGTATGCGCTCGGAAATGCGAATCACGTTCAGCCCGAAGTCCACCTGGTACAGGCTGTAGAGAGTGCTGGGGCGGTTGCGCAGCTGGGCTTCCGTCAGCCCCGCGAACAGCGCTTCGGGCAGGGTGATCTCGTCGATCTGCACGGCGGCGCCCTGCAGGCTGAGCGTGTTCGTCAGCCGAAAGACCTTGGCGGTGCTGGAAATTCCAAGCCGTTCGCACCCTTCCTTGTCGGCCTTGCCCTTGCTGAACTGCACCAGCGACACCGACGGCGACGCGCGCTCGCCGTCCTGGCGCACGACGCTGAAAAAGTGGAACAGGTGGTGATCGCGGCTTTGCATGGCAACGAATGTGCCGCGCCCCTGGTGGCGGATCAGGATGTTTTCCGCGACCAGTTCATCGATGGCCTTGCGCAGGGTGCCGATCGATACGCCAAACTGCTGGCTCAGCCGCTTTTCGGCGGGAATGACTTCGCCCGGCTTCCATTCCCCGGACGCCAGCCCCGCCAGTATCTGACGTTTGACTGATTTGTACAGCGTTGCGCCGACGCTCAGTTCGTGCATGTTGGTGTCATAAGAAATTCGCACTTCGCTCGTTCCTGTGAGGGTCGTGGGGTCCCGCCGGAATGGTGGGGGGAATCCCTATCGCATTCTTCCCGATAGGGTCTTCCTTCCGCCGTCTTCTGATATTCTTCGGATGTGGTTGGAGACGCTGCGATCATACCGGAATACCGATATTAATGTAAATCATCTAGTTGACTTCCGGTGAGGTCTTCCCCTATGATCGCGCAATGGATGGTTACGACTGACCATGCTGCCTGAAACTTCAAGCGTGGGCCATGGTGTCCCGTCTGGTTGATTCGACGACGCACTGGGTTCGCACATTCAATTTACTGGAGGGGACGCGAAATGAAACTAAGAAGACTTGGACTGCCTGTGTTGGTAAGCGCCGCGCTGTTTGCTGCCGCCAGCACCAACGCCTTTGCGGAACTCAAGGAAGTGCGCATTGCGCAGCAGTATGGCATCAGCTATCTGCCGCTGATCGTCATGCAGGAACAGCACCTGCTGCAGAAGAATGCGAAGGCCGCCGGCCTGGGCGACATCGACGTCAAGTGGGCGAAGTTTGCCGGCGGCAATGTGATGAACGACGCCATTCTTTCCGGCGACCTGCAGTTCGCGTCGGGGGGGGTCGGGCCGTTCGTCACGATCTGGGCCAAGACCGTGAACAACTACCGCGTCAAGGGCGTGACGGCCATGAATTCCATGCCGCTGCTGCTGACCACGCGCAACCCCAACGTCAAGACCATCAAAGATTTCACCAAGAAAGACCGTATCGCGCTGCCGGCGGTTCGCGTTTCCATTCAGGCCATCACGCTGCAAATGGCGGCCCTGAAGGCCTTTGGCCCGGGGCAGCAGAACAAGCTCGATTCCCTGACGGTAACCCTGTCGCACCCCGACGGCATGGCGGCGCTGCTTTCGGGCAAGGGTGAAATCGACGCCCACTTCACCTCGCCACCGTACCAGTACATCGAACTTGCCCGGCCCGGTATCCATACGGTGCTGAATTCCTATGATGTCACGGGCGGCCCGCATACGTTCAACGTCGTGTGGGCAACGACCAAGTTCGAGCAGGAGAATCCGAAAACGTATGCGGCGTTCGTGAAGTCGTTCGATGACGCCGTCGACTTCATCAACAACCACAAGGACGAGGCGGTGAAGATCTACATCGACGCCACCAAGTCGAAAGAGTCGCCCGAATTCCTCAAGAAAATACTGGACGACCCCGAGGTGAAGTTCACCACCACGCCGCAGAATGTCATGAAATACGCCGACTTCATGTATGAGACCAAATTCGTGAAGACGCATCCGGCGTCGTGGAAGGACATGTTCTTCCCCAACATGCACGACAAGCAGGGCAGCTGATGGCCGCGAGGCGCGGCGCGGATAGCGCGAAGAACGCAATTGGCGTATATGGCCCCCAAAGGGCATGAATGGCGTGGATGACGTGAACGGTGCGGGCCGCGCATCGAGGTAACCCAGTCCGTGTGTCGAGATGAAGAAAGGCGGGTCCGCTATGCGGCCCGCTTTTTTGACGGCGTGCGGCGCAGCGCTCGAACTAACTTTCCACAAGCTTGTCTCTATTATGGGGTTGCCTCGGCTGCGCGGTGAGCTTGGCGGGTCGGCGGCCAATCCCGGTGCGTGCCATTGGCGCGCATGCCTTCAAATAAAAGGAGACACAATGAGATTACGAAGAATCGGGCTACCCCTGTTCGTGGGCGCGGCGCTGTTTGCCGCGGCAACCACCAGCGCAATGGCGGAAGTGAAGGTGGTGCACATTGCGCAGGAATTCGGCATCAGTTATTTGCCGCTGATGGTCATGCGCGAGCAGCACCTGCTGGAAAAGAATGCCAAGGCCGCGGGTCTAGGCGACATTCAGGTGAAGTGGTCGCAGTTCGCGGGCGGCAATGTGATGAATGACGCGATTCTTTCCGGCGACCTGCAGTTCGCCTCGGGAGGGGTCGGGCCATTCGTCACCATCTGGTCCAAGACCGTGAACAACTACCGCGTCAAGGGCGTGACGGCCATGAATTCCATGCCGCTGCTGCTGACCACGCGCAACCCCGCCATCAAGACCATCAAAGATTTCACCAGCAAGGACCGCATCGCGCTGCCGGCGGTGGGTGTTTCCATTCAGGCCATTACGCTGGAGATGGCGGCGGAACAAGCCTTTGGGCCGGGCCAGCAGAACAAGCTGAACTCGCTCACCGTCACCATGTCGCACCCCGACGGCATGACGGCGCTGCTTTCGGGCAAGGGCGAGGTCGACGCGCATTTCACCTCGCCGCCGTACCAGTACATTGAACTGGCCCGGCCGGGCATCCACACCGTGCTGAATTCCTACGATGTCACCGGTGGTCCGCACACGTTCAACGTCATCTGGACAACGTCGAAGTTCGCCAAAGACAACCCCAAGACGTACGCGGCGTTCGTGAAATCGTTCGACAGCGCGATCGACTTCATCAATGAGCATCATGCGCAGGCGATCAAGATCTACGTCGATCTGACCAAGTCGAAGGAGCCGGCTTCGTTCTTCGAGAAAATCTTGAACGACCCGAACGTGAAGTTCACTACCACGCCCCAGAACGTCATGAAGTATGCGCATTTCATGCACAAGGTGGGCCTGATCAAGGTGGAGCCGAAGTCGTGGAAAGACATGTTCTTCCCCAATCTGTATGACAAGCAGGGAAGCTGATCGCCCGCGGGCGCCGTCTGGCCGGTAAGCGGGTGGTCGGCTGGGGGCGCCATTACGCATAGGGTTTCGTGACGGGAAAAGGACGCGAGCCGTTGCAATCGGCGCGCGTCCTTTTTTTTCGGAGGGTTTACCCGCATTGACGGCACGAGCCGACATCTTTAATATTTCTCCTACTGCGAACGCCGTTTACGAGTCGCGAACGATTACAAACAAACCGGCGACCACGAAAGGGCGCGCCAATGGGTGCCCGTGAATGGGTGCATGCCAATGGCGCCCGCCGATGAACGCATACCATGAACGCACCGCAACCTCGCCGATATCTGCAATCGCTCAACGCGGCGCTCGACGTGCTCGATCTGCTGGGCGCCCAGGCCGGCGGCCTGGGAGTCAGCGAAGTGGCGCGGCGGCTCGACATGAGCAAAGGGGCGGTGCACGCCATTCTCAGCAATCTCGAGGCGCGCGGCCTGGTCCTGCGGGAATCCGGCCATGCCGCCTATCGGCTTGGCCGCCATTTATGGCAGCTGGGCCTGGTGGCGGGCGACCAGATCGAACTCAAGCAACTGTGCCGCGCATCGCTCGTGGAACTCACGCAGTTGACGGGCGAAAGCAGTCAGCTGTCGGAATATTGCGCGTCGGACGAAGTGCTGTACCTGGAGCGCGTGGTGTCGCCCAACCCGGTGCAGACCTGCGTCACGCTGGGGGGGCGCGCGCCGGCGCATTGTGTGGCCACTGGGCGCGCGTTGCTGGCCCACCAGCCGGCGGCTGAAATCGAGCGTGTCTGCACCGGCGCGCTGGTGCGCTATACCCCGGCAACCGTCGTCGATCCCGCCCGCTTGCGCGCCGAGCTGGAAAAAGTGCGGTGTACCGGCTACGCGGTCAACCCTGGCGAGTACCGCGGAGAAATCATTGGCGTGGCGGCGCCGGTGCGTGATTACCGCGGCAATGTCGTTGCCGCCATCGGCGTGTCGGGGCCGGCCTACCGCTTTCCGGTCGCGCGCGCGGAAACGGTTGCGGGCGATGTCGTGCGGGTGGCGGCCGCCTTCTCCGGGAAATTGGGGTTCGGGCGGGCCGGTGTCCGGGCCGCGTAGGCGCCCCGGTCAGCGGCATTCGTGAAGTCGACAGAATCAGCGAAATCAACGGAACCAACGAGAAATCGGAATGCTTTTAGGCGAATTGCTCGCAACCAGCCGCGACGAAAAGGCGGCGCTCATCTTCGAGGGCCGGGCCATTTCATACGCGGCGCTCGACGATGCGGCCAATCGTTTCTGCCATCTGCTCGGCGCGTTGCGCATCGACAGCGGCGAGCGCGTCAGCCTTCTGATGGGCAACGAGCCCCTCACGGTCGAAGCCTATTTCGGCCTCTTCAAGGCAGGCGTCGTCGCGAATCCCATCAACAATCGGCTGACCGCCGAAGAGGTCCGCTTCGTGCTGGAGCACTCGGAAAGCCGGCTGCTGCTGACCACGCCGGAATACGCCGCCCTGGCGGCGCGCGCGCTTGAAGGGCTGGCGACGCCGCCGCAGGTCATGGTGTTTGGCGATCTGCCCGCCGGCGTGCGGCTCGACGCCCTTTCCGCCCGCTTGCTGGCGGAACAGCCGTCGGCGCCGCGCAAGGTGGACGGAATCGGCGGGGCGAGCCCCTGTCTGCTGATCTACACGTCGGGCACCACCGGCCGGCCAAAGGGCGTCTTGCTGAGCCAGGCCAGCGTATGGGCCGACGCGGCCGCGCTTTCCCACGGGTTCCGCATCGACCACAACCATACCGCGCTTTGCCTGATGCCGCTCTTTCATTGCAACGCGCTCATCGTCACGCATCTCAGCACGTTCATCGGCCACGGCACGGTAGTGCTGTGCCGGCGCTTCAGCGCCAGCGATCACTGGCGGCTCGTTGAAACTTACGGCGTGCGCAGCTTCAGCGCCCCGCCCACGGTGCTGGCCATTCTTCTGGAACGCGAGGCCGAAGCGCACGGCCGCGCCATTCATCTAGACTTCGTGAAAACCGGCAGCGCGCCGCTGACCGTGGATCTGGCCGAGCGTTTCGAACGCCGCTTCGGCAAAGATATTCTGGTGGAAGGCTGGGGCCTGACCGAAGGCACGGCCACCAGTACGCTCAATCCACGCGCTGTCGGCGGCCGGCGCCGAATCGGGTCGGTCGGCCAGCCGCTGCCCGGCCAGGAAATCGCCGTGTTCGACGAAGCGGGCAAGCCCGTGGCGCCCGGCCGGGTGGGTGAACTGATGATCCGTTCCAATACGCTGATGCTTGGCTATTTCCGCGACCCGGCGGCCACCGCCAAGGCGCTTGTCGGCGGCTGGCTGCGCACCGGCGATCTGGGCTATGTCGACACCGAAAACTATGTCTACCTCAGCGGCCGCAAAAAAGAAATCATCATCCGCGGCGGCGAGAACGTTTCGCCGCTGGAGGTCGAGGCCGTCATCGCCCGCCATCCCGCGGTGAAAGAAGTGGCGGTGGGCGGCCTGCCCGATCGCATCTGGGGCGAGGTGGTGGCGGCCTGCGTGGTGCCGTCGCACGCGCTCGAGGCCAGCGAAATCATCGATCACTGCCGCGCCAATCTGGCCGATTTCAAGGTGCCTGTGCGCGTTGCATTCGTCGATTCACTACCCCGCAACGCCGTCGGAAAAGTGGTACGGCGACGTCTGCGCGAATTTTTTCCCGCTGAAACGTGAGGTTCGGCTATGGACAAACTGATATCGCTCGAGACAGCCGCCGCGCTGGTCGAAAATGGCCAGACGCTGGCAATTGGCGGGACGCTGTGCCAGCGCGTTCCCGCCGTCATGGTGCGCGAGATGGCGCGCCGGCGCCTGCGCGACCTGACCCTGGTCAAGGCATCGCCGGGCTACGACATCGACGTGCTGGCAGTAGCCGGCTGTGTCACCACGGTGCGCTGCGGAATCGCCACCCTGGAGCAGCCGTTCGGCATGTCGCCAGGGTTTCGCCATGCGGTAGAGGCCGGGCGCCTGCGGATAATCGAAAATGCCTGCCCCGCCGTCATGGCCAGCCTGCAGGCGGCCGCGTACGGGCTGCCGTTCCAGGCGGTGGCCGGGTTCCAGGGCAGCGATCTGCGCGACCTTCCGCAGTTCGGCAAGGTCATCGACCCGTTCAATGGCGGCGAGGTGCTGGTCAGCCCGGCCATACGCCCGGATTGGGCGATTTTGTACGTGCACGAGGCCGATGCGCGCGGCAATGCGCGTATCTATGGCTCGCCAGCCTGGGATCGGTTGATGAGCCGCGCGGCCCGGCGCACGATTCTGGTGGCCGAGAAAATTCTGCCGACGGCGCATTTCGTCGCGCAGCCCGAATTGACGATCGTGCCCGAACTGTTCGTCGAGGCGGTCGTGCAGGCGCCGCATGGCGCCTGGCCAACCTCCGGCCACCCCGATTACGACATCGATGAGGCGGCCATGCGCCATTATCTGGAATTGTCGCGAACCGCCGAGGGGGTGGCGGTGTATCTGGACGAGACCGCCGCGCGTGATCGATCGGAAGAAGGAGTCGCGGCATGACCGAAGCATACGATGCGGCCGAGATGATGGCCGTCGCCATGGCGCGGCTGGTGAAGAACGGCAAGCTGACCTTCGTCGGCGTCAACTCGCCGCTGCCCTTCGTGGCGGTCATGCTGGCCAAGCGCCTGCACGCGCCCGATGCAATCTTCGTGTCGATCTCGGGCGGCATCGATCCATCGCCGTCCGTCCTCAGCGCAACCACCAGCAGCGCCAGTCTGGCGGCCGGCTCGGCCTCGGTCTTCGACAATCAGGATTTCTATGGTTTGAACGGCCGCGGTGGCATCGACACGACGTTCCTGGGCATGGGGCAGGTCGATGTCCTCGGCCATGTGAATTCCAGCGTCATCGGCACGCTGGCCGCGCCGCGCGTGCGCCTGCCGGGCGGCGGCGGCGGGCCGGCCATCATGCCGTCGGCCAGGGAAGTCATTCTCTGGCGCGCGGGGCATTCCAGGAAAATTTTCGTCGAGAAGGTAGATTTCGTCACCTCGGCGGGCAATGTCTCGCGCGTCGTCACGCCGCTGTGCGTGTTCCGGATGGCGGCCGGGCGGCTGGCGCTCGACAGCATACATCCGGGCGTGGCGCGTGATGAACTCGCCGCGCGCACCGGCTTCGCCATCGCCAACCTCGACGCGGCGCCGGTCACCCCCGAACCCACCGCGCGCGAACTGGCGGTGTTGCGCGAGATCGACCGCGGCGGCGTCCGCTACGCCGAGTTCCCCGGGCACCGGGCGCCCGAAAAACGGCCGTGACCACCCGTGGAAACCGGGTCGCCGCGCGCCCGATTCCTACTGCGGAAGATGATGGAACAACAAGCGGTGCAACCCTCGAAAAGGAGACAAGCAATGGTTGAGTCGAAGAAAAACAGGTTCCCTTTCCCGCCGGCTTCCCGCTGGTGGAAGGGGGCGCTGGCGGGCGCGGCGGCCTCGTGCCTGATCGCGGTGAGCCCGGCCGCCTCGGCGGCCACGCAGGAACTGGTCTTTTCCGGGTTTGGGGGGTCGTTGCAGAAGGCGCTGCAAGCCACGGTCATCCCCGCGTTCGAGAAGAAATACGACGCGAAAGTCGTCTATGTGTCGGGCACGTCCAACCAGATACTCGCCAAAGTCCGCGCGCAGAAAGAACGCCCGCAAATCGATGTCATCTGGGCCAATGACACCACCCACTACCAAGGCAAGCAGGAACACTTGTTCGCCAAGCTCGACCCGAAGATCGTCACGAATCTTCCCCACCTCTATCCGTTCGCCAGAGACCCCGACGGCATCGGCGTCGTGATGGGTATTCAGGCGCTGGCGCTGGAATACAACACCGATGTGTTCAAGAAGCATGGCTGGGCCGCGCCCGCGTCGTGGCTGGACTTGTGGAATGCGAAGTACAAGGGCCACGTCGTGGCCTACAACATGCCAATTGGCTACACCAACCTGCTGCTGGTGCAGATCGCCAAGCTCACCGGCGGTTCGGCCACGAATCTCGATCCGGCGTGGAAGAAGTTTTCCGCGCTGGTGCCGAACGCGCTTGCCTTCGTGAACCCGCCGGCGCAGGTGGACGCCCTGTTCGGCTCGGGCGCCGCGTGGATCGGGTTCAACGGCAGCAGCCGCATCAACGACTTCGCCGGCCACGGCGCGCCGGTGGCAATGGCAACGCCAAAGGAAGGCGCCATTCTCTATCCGCAGCAGTTCGACATCGTTGCCAACGCGCCCCATCCCAAGCTGGCGCAGGAGTTCATCAATTTCTCGCTGAGCGAGGAGGCGCAGCGGATGATCGCCACGTCGATGCTGCTGGGCCCCACCAATCGCGAGGTGAAACTGTCGCCCGCCGATGCCGCCAAGGTGCCGTATGGCGACAAACAGGTCAACGCCCTGGCGCGGTTCGACATGGCACCGGTCAATGGCAACCTCGACAAGCTGACCGCGCACTGGACGGCGATGGTTGGTAGCGGCAAGTAATCATGGCCGATTACCTCGAGGTGCGCGGCGTTCACAAGGCCTACGGCGATTACGTGGCGCTCGACGATGTCAGCTTCTCGGCGCAGCGCGGCGAGATCCTGGCGCTGCTTGGGCCCTCGGGCTGCGGCAAGACGACGCTGCTCAACATGATCGCGGGTTTTCTGATGCCCGATGACGGGCGGATCCTGGTCGATGGCCACGACTTGTCCAACACGCCGGCGCACCGCCGCGGCATGGGGATGGTGTTCCAGGGCTACGCGCTGTTTCCGCACATGACGATCGCGCGCAATGTGGCGTTCGGTCTTGAAATGCGCGGCATCGAGCGCGCGGCCATTCAAACGCGCGTCAGTGAGGCGCTGGCGGCGGTTCAGCTTGCCGGTGTGGAAAAGCGGTATCCGCGTGAATTATCCGGTGGCCAGCAGCAGCGCGTCGCCCTGGCGCGCGCGCTGGTGGTGCGACCGGCCGTGCTGCTGCTCGACGAGCCGCTCTCGAACCTCGATGCGATACTGCGCAAGACGATGCGGGAAGACATGCGCGTCATTCTGAAAGAGGCCGGCATCACGGCGATTCTGGTCACGCACGATCACGAAGAGGCCATCGTCACCGCCGACCGCATCATTCTGATGTCGCGCGGGCGGGTGGAGCAGATCGCCTCGCCCATGGAACTGTACGAGCGGCCGTCCACCGTGTTCTGCGCGCATTTCATGGACTTCACCAATCTGATCGACGGCGTCGTGGTGGGGTTCGAAAACGAATACGCCACCGTGAAAACCGCCATGGGCGTCGTCTGCTCCGATGTGGGTGACGTGGGCGTGGGCGAGGACGTGACGCTGGCGATACGCCCCGAGAACATCGCGCCCGTGCCCGATGCGGGCGAGAACCACGTGGTGGGGCGCGTGGCGCGCATCAGCTACCACGGCGCCGTGCAGCGTGTGGATTTGGACGTTGCCAACCAGACATTGATCGCGCATGTGCCGGTCAGGCGCTGCGCCGTGCGGCCGGGCGACGAACTGGCGGTCTCGTGGCGCGCCGCGGAAACACGGTTGCTGCGGCGCGACGCCGCTGCCGCGAGGGTGCTGGCGGCGCAAGGCGGCGGGGGCTGACCATGGGCACGACGGGCCTTGCGGTGCCCGCGGCTGCGCCGGGGCGGGCCGCGCCGCGCAGGCGTTTCGACGTCGCGTTGTTGCTGGCGCCGGCAGTCATTTTCTATGGGCTGGTGTTCGTCTGGCCGCTGCTGGGAACGTTCCACGCCAGCGTGTCGCCGCACGGGACCCTCACGGCCAGCGAATATGCCCGCTTCTTCGACAGCGCGTTCTATCGGTCGGTATTGTGGCGGTCGGTGCGCATCAGCGTGATCGTCACCGCCATGACGGCGCTGCTGGGCTATCCGGTGGCGGTTTATCTGTCGCAGGGCTGGCGGCGCGGTCGCGGAATCGTCACCGTGGTCATGTTGGCGCCAATGATGGTCAGCGCGGTCGTGCGGTCCTACGGGTGGATCATGATCCTCGGGCCCAATGGGGTGCTGGTGCAGCTGCTGCGCGGCCTTGGCCTGCGCCACGTGGGTTCGCTGCTGTACTCCGAAGCCGCCGTCGTCATCGCGCTCACGCATGTGTTCCTGCCGTTCATGATTCTGGCGGTGACCGGCTCGCTGCAGCAGATCGACCCGGCGTTGCCGCGCGCGGCCAGAAACCTTGGCGCCAGCGGGCTGCGCGCGTTCTTGCGCATTACGCTGCCATTGAGCATGCCGGGGGTGACGGCCGGTTCGGTGATCGTGTTCTGCCTGGCCGCCAGCGGGTTCGTGACGCCGGCGCTGGTGGGCGGCGCAACGGTGCCCGTCATGCCTTATCTGGTCTACCAGGAGGGGCTGCTGACGCTCGATTGGCCGTTCGCGTCGACGGTTGCGGTGATACTGCTGGTGACGACGGCCACGGTTACGGCGCTCTACAGCCTGTGGGGCAATCAGCGCCGCTATGGACGCGCATCATGAGCCTCATGACGGTCCTTCGTTTCATTGGCCGCCATGTGTTGTCGGCGTATGTGCTGCTACTGTCCCTACTGGTGGCCGCGCCGATCATCGTGGTGGTGGTGATGGCGTTCAGCGCCCAGGCGTACTTCACCTTTCCGCCAACCGGGTTCAGCGGGCAATGGTTCGCGCAGGTGGCCGCCGATCCGGAATGGATGGCGTCGCTGCGCCTGAGCATCGTCATCGCACTGCTCGTCGCCACGTTTTCAACGCTGCTGGGCGTTCCCGCCGCGCTGGGCCTGCGGCGCGCGCAGGGTGCCTGGTCGGCGGCCTTGCAGCTTTTCCTGTTGTCGCCGCTGATGTTGCCGACCATGCTGATTGGGCTCGCGCTGCTTGAATTCCTGCAAATGCTGAACCTGCCGACGTCGCTGTGGGCGGTGGTGCTTGGGCATACGGTCATTGCCTGCCCGTATGTGGTCCGGCTGGTGCTGGCAAGTTTCGCCGGGGTCGACCCCAGCCTGAGCCGCGCGGCGCGCAATCTGGGCGCGAGCCCCATTCAGGCGTTTCGCCGCGTGACTTTTCCGCTGATTCGCCACGGCGTCATCGCCGGGGCGCTCTTCAGCCTCATCGTGTCGCTGGACGACGTCAATATTGCGATCTTCCTGTCCGACGTGCATGTCTCGCCGCTGCCGGTGCGGCTTTTCACGTATATTGAGCAGAACGCCGATCCGCTTGGGGCGGCGGTGGCGTCGGTGCTGGTGCTGCTTGCCGCGCTGCTGATCATCGTCTGCGACCGCGTGGTGGGCATCGAATGGCTGTTCGGCGTCAAGCAGCAGCGGCGCGCCTGAGCCGTGTCGCCGTCCTCATCATGGTGTCGTCGTCCTCGTCATGATGTCGCCGTTTTTGTCATTCATTCACGCGTGTGGCGTAGGCACGCGCAATCGATCAGGAATATGGCATGAGTAATCCGCTACCCTTGGCCGGCGTCAAAGCCGTGGAGTTCTGTCAGGTTGCGGCGGGCCCTTTCTGCGGACTGCTGCTGGCCGATTACGGCGCCGAGGTCGTCAAAGTAGAGCCGTTGACCGGCGATTCGCTGCGCCAGTGGCCGCCGATCTCGGACGATTACAGCGAGAACTTCGCTTCCCTGAATCGCGGCAAACGATCGGTGGCGCTGAATCTGAAAGACGCGGCGGACCTCGAGTTCGCGCGTGCGCTGGTCCTGGATGCCGACGTGCTGGTCGAGAACAATCGGCCCGGCGTCATGCAGCGGCTGGGCCTGGGCTGGGATTGGTTCTCCGAGCGCAAGCCGTCGTTGATCTATTGCTCGATCTCGGCCTTCGGGCAGACCGGCCCGCGCGCCGGGGAAGGCGGGTTCGATCTGACGGTGCAAGCCGCGGCGGGTGTAATGAGCGTCACCGGGGAGGCCGATGGCGACCCGGTGAAATGCGGCGTGCCGATCGCCGATTTCACCGCCGGCCTGTATGGCGCCTTCTCGATCGCTTCGCTGCTGGCGCGCGTGCGGGCCGGCGGCGCCGGCGGGCATATCGA
>SCQX01000141.1 GCA_004298545.1 Candidimonas sp.
TCTTTCCAGACGCGGCAGCGCGAGATGTCGGAGCGCGACCGCGGGCAGCGTTTCGATGCGAACCGAGGCCGCCCCGAAGCGCCGGCGCGTCAATACCTGGCGCATCCCGAAGGGCGGCAATCCGGCGCGGGTGGACGCCAGCCCGAGGGGCGTCAACAGTCGCGTCCGGGTACGGGGGGGCCGCAACAAGCGCCCCGTGCCGGCGGCCCGGTGCCGCAATCCCGTGTCGCGCCACCCGGGAACCATACCAATGCGGGGCGCCCGGATCGGCGTGCGTCAGAACCGGTCCGGCGGGAAGGAATGCAACGGCCTCCCGAGCGGATGCAACGGCCCCCCGAGCGGATGCAGCGGTCGCCCGAGCGGGTGCAGCGGTCGCCCGAGCGGGTGCAGCGGTCGCCCGAGCGGGTGCAGCGGCCGCCCGAGCGCCGCGCCGGGCCCGGGCCCGGACGTCCGCCCACTGTCGAGCGGCCCCGTTCGGCTCCGCAGGCGCGGCCGAGCCAGGAAAGACAACGCGGTGGCGGGCGTGCCGAACGGCGAAAGGACGACCGTCAATGACCCTATGGTCCAAGACGTGACAAACCAGGGTCACGGTGATCGAGGTCGATCGGGGGCGGAATCCCCCCGTGACGATCTCCGGATTTGATGACTCTCGCGTCGATTTCGCCATGGTCCGTCGGGCGTCGTCGCGCGTCAAGACTATCGGCGATGATCGGCTCGCGGTTGTGCGCTGAGTCGCATCGGCGTAGCCGGCGCATTGAACCGCGTCGGGGCGCATAAGGAATAGCGCGCGAGAAAGCGTCCGGTTCGGGGCGCGATCCGGTGTAGCATTGAAGACCATTCAATTGCCAGGGAAAGGGAATGGCTTCATCCGAACGCGTTGCCGCCGATCCGGCGTGCTGGCCGGTCTGGCGGCTTTCCGAGGCGATCGGCGCGGGCCGGCTCTCGCCCGTTGAACTGGTCGACGCGCACCTTGCGCGCATCGGCCAATTCGACGGCAAGCTGCATGCATACACCGAGGTGTATGGCACCGATGCGCGCCGCGCCGCGCATGCTGCCGCGCTTGCGATACGCGCGGGCCACGCGGTCGGGCCGCTGCACGGCATTCCCATCGCGATCAAGGACCTGGTCCAGATCGAGGGCCGTGTCGTCACGGGCGGGTGTGCGGTGTGGCGCACGCGACGTTCGACCGTTACGGCAACGCTGGTGCGACGCCTGCTGGCGCAAGGCATGATACTGCTTGGCAAAACGCACATGACCGAATTCGCCATGGAGGGGTGGGGCACGAACGCGCACATGGGAACGCCCTGGAATCCGTGGGACGACACCCTGGCCCGCACGCCCGGCGGATCGAGCAGTGGCTCGGCCGTGGCGGTGGCGGCCGGGCTTGCGCCCTGGGCGGTCGGGACCGACACCGGCGGCTCGGTGCGCGTGCCGGCCGCGTGGTGCGGGCTGACCAGCCTGAAGACCAGCGCCGGCCGCATCAGCAACTTCGGGCTTCTGCCCACCAGCCGCACGCTGGACACTCCCGGCCCGATGGCGCGCGACGCTCGTGACGTCGCGCTGCTGTATGACGCGCTGGCGGGGTCCGATCCACGCGATCCGCGCACGCTCGGTTTGCCCGGCCGCGGTGCCGCGCCGCAGGAAGGCCATCGCGGCGTGGCGGGCTTGCGCCTCGCGCGCATGCCCGACAGCGAACGCGCCGCGATATCCGCGCCCGTTCTCGCCGCTTACGATCGCTGCCTGGATGAATTCGCCGATTCAGGCGCGGAAATCGTTTCGCTGGCGCTGCCGGGCAGTTTTGCCGAGATTGCGTCGCTCAGCGGGCGCATCATGGCGGCCGAAGCGTATTCCGTGCTGCATGATCTCGTCGATGACGCTTCCCAGCCGCTGGACGAGAACGTTCGCCCAAAAATCGCGGCTGGACGGAACGTTTCCGCGGGCGACTATCTGTCGGTGCTGGCCCGCCGCGCGGAACTCGTGCGCGCGTTCGATGCCACGTTTGCGGGCGTCGATGCGCTGCTGATGCCCACATCCGCGTGGACCGCGCTTCCGCTGGAAGCGATCGACCGGTCGGTCTCGCCGATGGCGCTGACCCGGTTCGCCAATTTTCTGGATCTATGTGTCGTTGCGATGCCCAACGGCTTTGACGCGCAGGGACTGCCCACTTCCGTTCAGGTCATCTGCCGCCGTTTCAACGAGTCAATGGCCTTGCGCATCGCCGGCGCGTATCAAGCGGCGACGGTCTGGCACGAGCGCCACCCCGCGAACTATTGGTAGCGTCTTGCCACGGCCGCCTCCAGGCGCGCGACGATCAGGTACATGATGCCCGAGATGATGGCCAGTATGACGACGGCGGTCATGACGATATTCAATTTGAAGATTTGCGCGCCGTTGATGATGAGGAAACCCAGCCCTGAACTCGCCGCCTGGAATTCCCCCACGATGACGCCAATGAGCGAGAGCCCGATGTTCATTTTGATGGCGGAGAAGAGTACGGGCACCGAGCCCGGCAGGACGACCAGGCGCAGCACCTGAAGCCGTGTGGCCCCGAAGGTGCGCGCAAGCTTGATGCGGTTTTCGTCGATGCCGCGAAAGCCGCTGTACATGACGATGATGGTGATGAACAACGCAACCGCGACGGCGATGCCGTAAATCGAGTAGTTCGCGCCCAGCCAGATGTAGAAAATCGGAACGAGCGCAATCTTGGGCATGGCGTTGGCGATCGTGACGAAGGGATCGAACACCTTGTACAGGAAGTCGGAAAACCAGAGGATTGCCGCGATCGCGATTCCCAGCACCATGCTGATCGCGAATCCCACCAGCGTGGCGCGCACCGTGCTCCAGGTGTGGTAGAGCAGCTGGTGGTTTTGCAGCAGGTCGAGGAATGTTGGCCAGAGTTGACTCGGATAGCTCGTGAGAAACGGGTTGACGACATGCGTGCGCGCAAGAATTTCCCACGCGGCGAGAAATGCGATCAGCAGGAGAATCTGGCACATGACGATGGCCAGGCGCCGCTGCCGCCGCAGGCGCTTGTAGCGCAGGTAGGCGGTGCTCGCCGGTATTGGCTCGGACGTATCGCCTGCCATTGCGTCAGTGGCCGATGTGGATGTCGAGCTCCTGCCAGAGCGAGGTGAAGTAGTCATTGTATTCAGGCAGTGTGCGGACGGTGAATGGCGCGGGGTGGTTGCCGGCGTAGCCGGCGAATGTGAACGTGTGTTCGGCCTTGATGTGTCCAGGGCGTTTGGACAGCACGATCGCGCGGTTCGTCATGGTAATGGCTTCCCCCAGATCATGCGTCACGAGTATCACCGATTTTTTTTCTTCGCGCAGGATTCCAACGACTTCATCGGCCAGCGCCAGGCGCGTTTGCGAGTCGAGCGCCGAGAACGGCTCGTCGAGCAGCACGACGTCGGGTTCCGTGACGAGTGTGCGGGCCAGGGCGACACGCTGCCGCATGCCGCCCGACAGCTCGCGCGGGTAATGAGTCAGGAATGCGCCCAGACCATATTTCTCCAGCAGAAAGACCGCCCGGTCTTGTGCCCGCGCGCGGTCGAGCTTCTGTATCTGCGCGCCAAGCAGCGCGTTGTCGAGGATATTGCGCCACTCGAACAGGTAATCCTGCTGCAACATGTAGCCGATGCGTGGCGACGGGCGGCGGATGGGCTGCCCGCCCAGGGTGACGGTTCCCGATGACGCGGGAAGGATACCGGCGATGATGGAGAGCAGGGTGCTTTTGCCGCATCCCGACGGGCCAACGATACTGACGAACTCGCCCGGTTCGACGCCGAGTGACACGCGATCGAGCGCCAGCGTTTCGCCTTGCGGTGTGAAGTAGCGCAGCGATACCTCGTTCAGAACAATGGGCTCGCCCGCGCTCATTGAGATCGTTTGGCGAGTTCGGGCGCGACTACTCGATCGTAAGAGACGCGCTGGTCTGGTTTCATGAGTTTCTCGGCGATCAGCATGTCCTGAACGGCGCTGATTGCCGATTTGGAAATCGTCGGCGTGGTCTTCCAGATGTTGTAGTGGCGATAGCGTGTCAGCGACGCGACCAGGTCGGGTTGCGAGAGCCCCGGGAAGAATGGCGCCACCTCTTTGGCCAGTGCCTGTGGCGATTCCGCCGCCACTTCTTTCTCGGCGCGCGCAATCGCGTCGTACCAGGCGTTGATGACCTTTGGATGCTTCTGGATGTACGGCGCCATGGCCGCGAAGATAGTGTAGTCGACGGGGCCGATTTCATGGCCGACCGAGGCGACCACCTTGCCGTTGCCCTGACGCTCGATCGTGCTGGCCTCCGGTTCGGCGAAGATGCCGTAGTCGGCCTGCCCGGCGATCCACGCGCCCATGCGCGCCGTCACCCCGATGTTGTTGACGATTTTCAGGTCTTTGCCGATAGCCAGATGGTGCCGGCGCAGCAGCGTGTCGAGGAAAACGTCGGGTGTGGAGCCCGGGCGATACGCCATGACCGTCTTGCCTTTCAGGTCATCCCATTTGAACGTTGCGGGCGTGGCCTTGACGTTGCGGTCGACCAGCAGGAAACCGCCATGCGCGACGAGACTGGCGATGATTTGCGGCTTCTGCGGCGATTCGCTGTTGGCAACGTAGATGACCGCTTCGGGGCCCAGCAGAACGATGTCGGTGCTGCCCGTCAGCAGCGCCGACATCGTTTTGTCGTTGCCCTGCGCGGTGTTCATCTGAACGTCCAGGCCGGCATCCTTGAAGTAGCCGCGGGACAATGCGACGTAGGTGGGCGTGAACATCAGCGAGCGTATCGTCTCGGTGTAGCGCACCTTGGTGAGCGGTGCCGCCTGCGCGGCGATGGGCGTGGCGATCAGCGTCGCCGCCGCGAACAGCGACGCGAGCAGCCCGGCGAAAGCCCGCCGCCGCGTGTTCGGTAGGTTCGGCGGTGTGGAAATTCGGAAACGCCGAAAGGGCAAACAGTTGTGACGCACGGTGACTTCTCCTCGTGATGTGTGGCTTGGGCGCTGCGGAATTCCGAGCTCGGCTTCAATCCGGCTGGCGTGCGAGTGGGTAGTCGCAACGCGCGGAAAAATTGAATTCAATCCGAAATGATAATACGCGCGCCCGCCGAGCGTGAGGCGGCGCTGCCGCGACCCCACCGTACGCGTATAAGCATATAACGGTGCGAAGGGGTTCAAGACGTGTGGAAGCAGCGATTGGCCGACATGAGTATTTCGGGAATTCCGCTTTATCACTCATGTATGTGTTGTTCAACTTGGGGATAACCCCGTTGGTTTGCGCGCACATTCCAGGTGAAGTGCGGAGAAATTCGCGCTAGACTGTTCGTCGCAGGGCTTTGGCTTTTTACATACACAATATAAAACATGTACGAGAGCCACTAGTGCCCGAGCCCGTCACGAGAGGGGGCGGACAAGGGGGGTCGTGAGAGGCGGCTTGCCTGCTTGAAAAACTATTCAAGTTCAAGAAGAGGAGCATGCAAATGCCGACCGCTGAAATCGCGGCGCCTTTCTATGCAAGGCGCTGGTGGCAATTGGGTATTGGTATCGTTTGTATGGCGATGGTGGCCAACCTGCAGTATGGTTGGACGCTGTTCGTCACCCCCATGAGCAGTACGCATGGTTGGGCCCGACCCGCCATACAAGTGGCGTTCACAATTTTCATTTTGACTGAGACGTGGCTGGTTCCGTTCGAGGGCTGGCTGGTCGACAAATTCGGCCCGCGATTGATCGTCGTGGCCGGAGGCGCGCTGTGCTGTCTGGCATGGGTGCTCAACGCCTATGCCACGTCGCTGCCCATGCTGTATATCGGCGGCGCGGTCGGCGGTGTTGGCGCGGGCGCCGTTTACGGCACTTGCGTGGGCAACGCGCTCAAGTGGTTTCCGGATCACCGCGGCCTGGCCGCAGGCCTGACGGCGGCTGGATACGGCGCCGGCTCGGCGCTGACCATCATCCCCATCGCCAACATGATCCAGTCCTCGGGCTACGAGCACACGTTCATGGCATTCGCCTTTGTCCAGGGCGGCGCGGTGTTCATTCTGGGCTGGTTGCTGGTGAAGCCCATCATCAACAACGCGGCGGCGATGGCCAAGGCCAAGGTGGTGCAGACGCGGCACGACTACACGCCGCACGAGATGCTCAGGGCGCCGGTGTTCTGGGTCATGTATTTCATGTTCGTCTGCGTGGCCGCGGGCGGCCTGATCGCCACGGCGGAAATCGGCCCCATCGCCCACGACTGGAAGCTGGCTGCCGTTCCGGTGACGATGCTGGGCATCACCCTGCCGGCGCTGACATTCGCCCTGGCCATCGACCGCGTGTTGAACGGCGTTACGCGGCCGTTCTTCGGTTGGGTGTCCGATCACATCGGCCGCGAGGAAACCATGTTCCTGTGCTTTGCGGCCGAGACGGTGGGCATCATTGCGCTGTGGGAATTTGGCCGCGTGGACCCAATCGTGTTCGTACTGCTGACGGGGGTCGTGTTCTTTGCCTGGGGCGAGATCTATTCCTTGTTCCCGTCCACCTGCACGGATACCTTCGGCGCGAAGTTCGCAACCACCAACGCGGGCCTGCTCTACACGGCCAAGGGTACGGCAAGTTTCGTCGTTCCCATTGCCAGCGTGATGCACCTGATGACCGGCGCGTGGGGGTCGGTGTTCTATCTGGCCGCCGCCATGAATGCCATTGCTGCGGTGCTAGCGCTGTTCGTGCTCAAGCCATGGCGCATCCGCACCATACGCGAGGCGAAAGAGCGGTTCGCCGCGTCGTCGGCGTCCACCACGGCGCAAGTGGCGGCACACTGACACAAGAAAACGCACGAGGCGCCCGGTCGGTGGCCGGGAAGCCTCGGTGGGAAGGTCGAAATCTCGCGCTTCCTGTCGACACAAACTGGATGAAGTCAATGCGGCGGGCGTGACCCGCCGTTTTTTTTCGTCGACGCGCCATGACGTGGCGGCATCTTTCGCGCGCGGGAAGCATCGTTCATGAACCTGGAGGCTGATATGAAGAGGCTAATGGGACTCATGTTGTGGGTGTCCCTGCTCTTTGCCGTGCTGCAATTGTATTCGGGCGTTTTTGACAGTGGATCCGGTCACACGGATTCCGCCGTCACGGACGGCGCCGCCCCGGAGGCGCCGGCGCACCGCGAACGGGTGGGGTTTGCGCCGCCCGGGTCGGGGAATTCCGCCGGGCGTTGGTGTGATCGCGTTTCGGCGATGATTGCCGATGTCACGTCTTTGCGCGATGCTCGCGTTCCTGTCGCCACGGTGCAGGGCAGGGTCGTCGAAGTGCTGGGTGAGTCCCCCCGTCCGGATGGCGAGATGAGTGGCTGGCTGCACAAGTGGCGTGGGGCCGTGCATGGCATCTACGAAAGCGAAGTCACACGCGAAGAACTGATCGTGGCTCTGCGGCCACTTTGCCGAGGCGATGTTTTCGATGCCAGCCCGCAACTCTATGCAGAGACCATGCGTCAGACGCGGCGCAAGTGGCGGGCGGGAAGCGAACTATCGGCGCTGGCGGGGGGTCGCATCGTTCCGGCGGTCGACGCGTGCCAGATGGCGGTCGTGGGGTCGCTCGGCCGGTCGGCGCGCGCGGCTTTCGATACGTCGCAGCCCGCTTATTATCTGGAGAATGGCCGTTTGGCCATGGTCATGCCCCTGGCGTATCGCAATGTTTTTGGCGTCATCGTTGAATCCGAGGCGATTTGCGAGCTGCGCGAAGAAGAGGCTCATCGCTGGCGCGTGCTCAGACATGCGCCGTGACGCCGGGCGGGGCGATACGATGTGGTGCGATTTGGGGTCGGACGCCATTCTGGGAGAAAATCTTCCACGTGAGAATCGAAGCACTCGTTTACCTGGAAATTCCGCATCATGTTGTTTTCGCCTTATCGTTTGGGCCCGCTGGAACTGCCCAACCGTGTCATCATGCCCCCAATGACCCGTTCGCGTTCGGCCAGGGGCAACGTTCCGACGGCTCTGATGGCGGCGTATTATGCGCAGCGCGCGTCGGCGGGGCTCATCGTCACCGAAGGCACACAAATCAGCCAGCAGGGGCAAGGCTATGCCTGGACGCCGGGCATTCACACCGCCGAACAGGTGGCCGGGTGGCGCCGCGTCACCGATGGCGTGCATGCGGCCGGCGGCCGCATTTTTCTTCAGCTGTGGCATGTCGGGCGAATTTCCCATGTGTCTCTGCAACCCGGTGGCGCCGCACCCGTGTCGTCGTCGGCGCTGGTGGCCCAGGGCGTCAAAGTCTATGTCGACCCGCAAGGCAGGGGGCCCGAGGCGGGGCTTGGCGCCATGGTGCAGCATTCCATGCCGCGCGCGCTGACGATCGCTGAAATCGCGGGTGTCGTACGAGACTACGCCACGGGTGCGCGCCATGCGTTGCAGGCGGGTTTCGACGGTGTGGAGATTCACGCCGCCAACGGCTATCTCATCAACCAGTTCATCGATTCACTGGCCAATACCCGCCGCGATCAGTACGGCGGGTCGCTGTGCAATCGGCTCCGCTTTCTGCGCGAGGTGACCGAGGCTGTCGTGGCGGTGATGGGGCGCGACCGTGTGGGCGTGCGCCTCTCGCCGCTCACGACTCTGGCGGGGTCGGTGGATGAAACGCCGCAGGCAACCTATCTGGGAGCGGCCAAATTGCTGGATGACATTGGCGTCGTCTATGTCCACATCGCCGAAGCCGATTGGGAAGATGCCCCGTTCATGCCGCCCGCCTTCAAGGAAGCCATGCGGATGATTTATGGCGGTACTTTGATCTATGCCGGAAAATACACGGTCGAACGCGCCGAGGAAGCGCTGCGGAATCATTGGGCCGATCTGATCGGCTTTGGCCGGCCTTTCGTCGCGAACCCGGATCTGCCCGAACGCCTTCGCCGGGGATCGCCGCTGAACGAACCCGATCGGGCGCATTTCTTTGGCGGTGATGCCCTTGGGTACACCGATTACCCGACGATGCGCGTGCCGGCCGTCTGCGAATAGTCGCGTGGATTTGTCACGGTTCGCGATATGCGATACAACGCGGGTATCAGGCGACGACAGGAGGCACTCGTATGGCTCGATCACTATTTCCCGAATCACATCTTCGGCTGAAGAGGGCCTACGAACCCGCCTCGCCCGACGATGGCATGCGCATTCTCATCGACAGGCTGTGGCCGCGCGGCGTGAGCAAGGCCAGGGCGGCGCTCGACGACTGGATCAAGGATATTGCGCCCAGCACAGAGTTGCGTCGGTGGTTCGGTCACGATCCTGCGCTCTGGCCGGAATTCCAGACGCGCTACAGCGCGGAATTGCACGAGCATGAGGAAGTGCTGGACCGTATTCGCGGACTGGCAAAGACGCAAACGATCACGCTCGTCTATAGCGCCCACGATGAAGCGCACAACGATGCCGTCGTGTTGCGCGGCGTGCTTCTGCATGGGTAGGGCGGCGAAATGACGACGCGGTTCCGTATCGGCGATCACGTACGCTGGAATTCCGAAGCCGGACGGGTGTCCGGTACGATCATTGCGGTGCATATGCAGGATTTCGACTATAAAGGGCATACCCACCGCGCGTCCGAGAGCGACCCCCAGTATGAAATCAAGAGCGACAAGACCGAGCATATCGCGGCGCACCGGGGTCGCGTGCTGGAGCGTATCTGATTGCGCGCCGGCGCGCTTCTGAGTAACGAATAGCCGCATGTCGCCACCTTCGCCGGAACCCGCATTGCAGAATCGCGAACTGTCGCTGATCAAATTCAACGAACGGGTGCTTGCGATGGCCGAGAACCAATCGACGCCGCTGCTGGAGCGCCTGCGCTATCTGTGCATCGTGGGATCC
The DNA here is from genome assembly GCA_004298545.1 of Candidimonas sp. GTDB lineage: Bacteria > Pseudomonadota > Gammaproteobacteria > Burkholderiales > Burkholderiaceae_B > SCQX01. Next base: position 9,803 of record SCQX01000141.1, read on the forward strand.
AATCTCGACGAATTCTTCGAGATACGTATCGCCAGCCTCAAGGAACAGCAACGACAGGCACCAGGCGTGGCGGGTTGCGACGCGCTGACGCCCGATCAGGCGTTCGAGCGCGTGCAACTGGCCGCGCACGTGCTGGTCGAGCGGCAGAACAGTCTGCTCATGGACCAGGTACTGCCCGCGTTGTTGTCCCACGGCGTGGGGCTGCTGGCGGCGACCACCTGGACCGAGGCCCAGCAAGCCTGGGCGCGCGCCACGTTCAGTCACGACGTGATGCCCCTGTTGACGCCGATCGGGCTGGACCCCGCCCATCCCTTCCCGCGGGTTTACAACAAGAGCCTGAATTTCATCGTCGCGTTGAGCGGTCAGGATGCCTTCGGGCGGCGCGCGTCGATCGCGATCGTGCAGGCGCCGCGCGCGCTGCCGCGCGTCATTCGGGTACCGCCCGACGTGGCGGGCCTGCCCGACGGCTACATCCTCCTGACCACTTTGATCAGCGCGTTCGTGGGGGAGTTGTTTCCGGGACTGGACATCAAGGGTTGCTATCAGTGGCGGGTGACGCGCAACAGCGACCTCTACGTCGACGAGGAAGAGGTCACCAATTTGCGGCAGGCCCTGCAAGGCGAGTTGTCGCAGCGGAATTTCGGCGCCAGCGTGCGGCTCGAGATCGATCAGGGCATGCCGCCGAACCTCGCATCCTTCCTGCAGCGGGAATTCGTGCTCGAGCCGCAGGACACGTACCGGGTGAGCGGCCCCGTCAACCTGGCGCGTCTGTTGCAGATGTGCGATCTGGTCGATCGGCCCGAGTTGTCCTTCCCGGTTTACAAACCCGTCATTCCCTCACCTTTCGGCGCGTACGCCGACGACCCCGTGAACCTGTTCCGGGCCATCGCGCAACGCGACAGGCTGTTGCATCATCCGTATCAGTCATTCCAGCCGGTCATCGATTTTCTCACGGCGGCGGCCCACGACCCCAACGTCGTCGCCGTCAAGCAAACCATTTACCGCACCGGTGAAGATTCCGAACTGATGCGCCTGCTGCTGCTTGCCGCCCGCTCCGGCAAGGAGGTGACCGTGGTGGTCGAACTCATGGCGCGCTTCGATGAGCAGACCAATATCAACTGGGCGGCGAAACTCGAGGCCGTGGGCGCGCACGTCAGTTACGGCGTGGTGGCGCACAAGACGCATGCCAAGATGGCGCTGCTGCTGCGGCGTGAAAAGGGCGAGATACGGCGCTATGGCCATCTGAGTACGGGGAACTATCATCCGCGCACAGCCAAACTCTATACCGACTTCGGGCTGCTGACCGCTAATCCGGCCATCTGCGAGGACATGGACCGGATGTTCTCGCTGCTGACAGGCCTGGGCGCCCGCCGCCCCCTGAAATTGCTGCTGCAATCGCCGTTCACCCTGCATGAAACCATGGTGGCCCTGATCAAGGCGGAAGCCGCGCACGCGCGCGCGGGGCGGCGGGCGCGGATCATGGCGAAGATGAACTCGCTGCTGGAACCCATCATCATCGATGAGCTCTACAAGGCAAGCCAGGCGGGCGTGAAAATAGATCTCATCGTTCGTGGTGCCTGCGCGCTGCGGCCGGGCGTGCGGGGCCTGTCGGAAAGCATTCGCGTCACATCCATCGTTGGCCGCTATCTCGAGCATGCCCGCGCCTTCTACTTCTACGGCGATGGCGCGGAAAACGTTTATCTGTCATCGGCCGACTGGATGGATCGGAATTTCTTTCGCCGGGTTGAAGTCGGATTCCCGATACTCGACAAAGCACTGAAGAAACGTGTCATCAATGAAGCATTCACCTATGCGTTGCGTGACAATCAGCTGGCGTGGCGCGGTCAACCGGATGGCGGATACACCCGGGTCCACAGTCGTCGACCGCCGTTCAACCTGCATGATTATCTGATGCGCGAGTTGGGTGGGTGAACGGGTGGCGGGGGTGGCGGAACGCCGGGCGGATCGATGCGGCGATATCACGCTGTCATGAAATTGTCATATGGCGAGGGTACCATGGCGCCTGCGCGGGGTTTTGGCCGACACGTGCGCGAGGCGTGGCGCGAACGCATGCCGCGGGCTTCCGAACAAAGTGGGAACGATGAGGCTCCAGATCGTGTTGAAGGTGTTCGCTTGTGCTGCCGCGCCCTGGCGGTCTCGAATCGTAATGCCCGGTGCAACGGCATTGTGGACGTAGGCGCGGGCCAATCATGAACCGACTCAGTGGCACCCTGGCCGATGTGCTGTTCAGGAACACGACGCGGGTGGTGGCCTTTCTGGTGTTCGCCCTGCTGGTCGCCATCGTTGTCGCGCTGGCCTACGGGAGCCGGGAATCCATTCTGAGAGAAGGGGTTGCGTTTCTCTGGACCGACGATTGGGATCCGGTGCGCCACCACTACGGCGCGCTGGTGCCTGTGGTGGGCACGGTGCTGACGTCGGTGCTGGCGCTGCTCATCGCGGTGCCGATGTCCTTCGGCATCGCCATGTTTCTGACCGATCTGTCACCCGGCTGGCTGCGTGGCCCGCTGGGAACGGCGATCGAACTGCTGGCCGCGATTCCCTCGATCATCTACGGCATGTGGGGGCTGTTCGTTTTCGTTCCGTTGTTCCAGCAGTACGCGCAGCCGGCGCTGATCTGGCTGTTCCACGATGTGCCGGTGTTGCGCGCGGTGTTTTCCGGGCCGCCCCTGGGGATTGGCATATTCACCGCCAGCCTGATTCTGTCGATCATGGTCTTACCGTTCATCACGGCCATCATGCGCGACGTGTTCGCGGTGGTACCACCCCTGCTGAAGGAGTCCGCCTACGGCCTGGGCAGCACGACCTGGGAAGTCATGTGGAAAGTGGTGCTGCCCTATACGAGGAATGGCGTGATTGGCGGCATCATGCTCGGTCTGGGCCGAGCGCTCGGTGAGACGATGGCCGTGACGTTCGTCATTGGCAATGCGTTCGTTTTGCCCACATCGGTGTTTTCACCATCGAATTCCATCGCATCGGCGCTGGCCAATGAATTCAACGAGGCGGGCGGCCTGCAGAAGTCGGCGCTGCTGGAACTCGGGCTGATACTTTTCCTGATCACCGCGATCGTCCTGGTGCTGTCCAAGATTCTCTTGCTATGTCTGGCGCGCCCGGGCCGCGCCGCGAATTGAGGGGATGCCGAACATGACGACACGTCCAGGTGCGGATTCGGCCGTTCGCGGCGCCAGGAACGGAATCGGGGTGGCCCGGGCGCGCGCGCCGTCGGCGGGCGATGACGACGAGTACGGCGGCGCCGAATCGGAACTTTTTCCCGGCTATGAACCCGACCCGCGCGGCGCCCTGAATACATATGGGGTTGGCAAGAATGACGGCAATGCCGTCTACCGTCATCGGCGGCTCGTCAATCGGATCATGCTGACACTTTCGGCGTTCGCAGTGGTGTCGGGGCTATTCTGGCTGTGCTGGATCATCGTGACCTTGCTGATCAAGGGCGGGGGCGCGATGTCGCTGACCCTGTTCACCCAGAACACGCCGCCGCCAGGCGAGAGCGGGGGGTTGCTCAACGCGATCGTCGGCAGCGTGATGATGACGGTGGTCGGCACCTTGATTGGTACGCCGGTCGGTATTCTGGTGGGGACCTACCTGGCAGAATATGGGCGCAAGGGCTGGTTGACGCCGGCCATGCGGTTCCTCAACGATGTGCTCTTGTCCGCGCCGTCCATCGTCGTCGGCTTGTTCATCTACGCGGTGTATGTCGCGCAGGCCGGCCACTATTCCGGGTGGGCGGGCGCTTTCGCGCTGGCGATTCTGGTCATTCCGGTCGTCGTGCGGTCGACCGACAACATGTTGCAGCTGGTGCCCAACAGTCTGCGCGAGGCGGCCGCCGCCCTGGGATGCCCACAGTGGCGCATCGTGGTCTTCATCTGCTATCGGGCGGCGTGGTCGGGTATCGTCACCGGCGTGCTGCTGGCCGTCGCGCGCATTGCCGGGGAAACCGCGCCGCTGCTGTTCACGGCGCTCAACAATCAGTTCATGTCGTTGAACATGAACGCGCCCATCGCCAATCTTCCGGTAATCATCTATCAATATGCCGCCAGCCCGTTTGCGGACTGGAACCGTCTGGCGTGGGCGGGCGCCGCGCTGATTACGCTGATCGTGCTGGCCATCAGCATTGCGGCCCGAACCCTTTTCCGTAAATGAAGACCGTGGCGCCGGTGCGCTGCCGCGATTGCCTTTCCTGGATTGAGCATGCAAGCCCTTCCCGATGAATCCGTCAAAATCGATGTCAGGAATCTGAATTTCTATTATGGGCAATTCCATGCCATCCGCGACGTCACCCTGGCGATCCGCGAGAAGAAAGTCACTGCGTTCATTGGGCCGTCGGGGTGCGGCAAGTCTACCTTGTTGCGCACGTTCAATCGCATGTTCGAGCTTTACCCGGGGCAGCGCGCCAACGGCGAAGTCAACATGGATGGCGAGAATCTGTTGACGTCGCGCACGGACGTGTCCTTGATACGCGCCAAGGTTGGCATGGTGTTTCAGAAGCCCACACCGTTTCCCATGAGTATCTACGACAATGTGGCGTTTGGCGTGCGTCTTTTCGAAAAGCTCAGCAAAGGGGAGATGGATGAGCGGGTGGAGTGGGCGTTGTACAAAGCGGCCTTGTGGAACGAGGTGAAAGACAAGCTGCACCAAAGCGGCAATAGCTTGTCGGGCGGACAACAACAGCGCCTGTGCATTGCGCGCGGCGTTGCCATCAGGCCCGAGGTCCTGCTGCTGGACGAACCGTGTTCGGCGCTCGACCCGATTTCAACGGCCAAGATCGAGGAACTGATCGCCGAACTGAAGTCCGATTACACAGTGGTCATCGTCACCCACAACATGCAGCAGGCGGCGCGCTGTTCCGACTACACCGCCTACATGTACTTGGGGGAACTGATGGAATACGGGCCGACCGGCCAGATTTTCCTCAAGCCCGCGCGCAAGGAAACGGAAGACTACATCACCGGCCGGTTCGGCTAGCCGTGTCTTGGCGCCCGCGTTATTTGCCCGCGGCGCGCGCCGGCGCTGACGTTTTGGTGGCGTGCGCCGCCGCGCGCGCGGGCGCGTTGGCTTCGTTGGCGCCGCGCCCCGCGCCGTAGGCCTGGAACAGATAGTCGGCGATCTCGCTCATGTCGGCATCGGGAATTGGCGCGCCATAGGCTTTCTTCATTTTCTGCACTTCCGCCGTCCACCAGGCGTGCGACAGGGCTGGCTGCGTCTGCATGTATTGCGCCGAGTGGCACGCGATGCAGTTTTGCAGCGCCTTCTGGTAGCCCGGCAGGGTGCTGGGCTTGAGGCTTGCATTATCGGGCGGAAGGGTGATTTCCAGTGCGCCGGCTGGCGCGCACAGGCCGGCAAGCATTGCCGCGGCACCAAGGGCAAGCGCAAGATTCTGGCTCTTTTTCATGGTGGCCTCTCCTAGACTGCCTTGGCGTGGGTGGTTTCGATGACGTTGCGCATGTAGCCCGCCGGATTCCACAGGGGTTCGGCGGGTTGCGTCTGGCCAATGCGGTTGAAGGCCCTGACCTTGAATTCCAGGGCGCCCACGCGCGACGGCTTGAACGGCATGGTCCATTCGCGGAACGAGTATTTGCCGTGATCGTCGCCGAGTTTGGCGCCGCGCCACGAGCGCCCGCCGTCGACCGATACGTCGACCGCCGTCAGCCCATAGCCGCCGTCGAAGGCAATGCCGCGCAGCAGTGTCGTCTTGCCCACGTGAAGCTTGTCGCCGTCGAGCACGCTGGTGAGGAACGAGCGAATGGCGAAGCGCCCGATGGGTCGCGATTTCGCCATTTTCCCGCCCGGGGCGACACAGGCGCAGGCATTGTCGGGAATCCGGTATGCGGTGCCCATCCAGAAATTGTTCAGGTCTTTGTCCAGGACGGTGATTTCGGATAGATGCTTGACCCAGTACGTGCCGTAGTAGCCGGGCACGATGAGCCGCAGCGGATAACCGTTGAGCATGGGCAGGTCGGCGCCGTTCATGGACCAGGCGAGCATGACCTCCCCGTCCATGGCGTGATCGATGTCCAGGGCCTTGATGAAGTCGGGGCCGTCGCCGAACGGCGGATGGTCGAGGCCGTTGAAGGATACTTGCACCGCGCCCGCTTTGACCCCCGCCTGTTCCAGCACCTTCTTCAGCGGCACGCCGGTCCATTTCGCGTTGCCCATGGCGCCGTTGGCCAACTCGCCTCCGGGCACGCGCGGGTTGGAGAAGCCGCGGCTGTTGCCCGAGCATTGGTGCGCGGCGGCCAGCGTAACGGTATCCATTTTCCTGAGTTCGTCGAGCGACAGCGACAGCGGCTTGTCGACGAGCCCCTTGATCTCCACGCGGTACGCGCGCGGGTCGATATTGGTGGGAATCCCGCTCCAGTGGTAGCGCACGAAGAAGGCGTCGTTGGGCGTGAAGATGCCCTCGTTGAATACCTTGAAGGGGGTCTCGAGTTGCGGCGGCCGGCTGGTCAGGAGGATGAGCGGGCGCTTTTGCGGGAAAGTGGCCATGCGGCGCAGGCCATTGGCGAACGGCAGGTCGACGGTTGCCGGCGTGCCAGCGGCCGCCGCACGCGTGATTCCGCCCAGCGCCGCGCCCGTTCCCAGCGCGGCGCCAAGCCGCAGGAAGCGGCGTCGCGCGGCCGCCGGCTCATCGTGGCCGATAGATGATCTCGTCATGTCTCGTTCCCCTTCCGGTTGTGGTAATTCGTTGTTATTGCTGCCACTCGCGTGGCGAAAAGCTTACCATGATCCCATGTAATGTTGCACCATGAGACTGCTGAGCGCCACGGCCGCCCATACGCCCAGACCCAGCAGAATCGGCCTGAAGCCGGCGCGGGCCATGCGCCGCAGGTCGGACGACAGGCCGATGGCGGTCAATGCGACGATGATCAGGAATTCGGCAAGAAAATGCAGGCCGCCATTCCAGCTTTCAGGCAGGATATCGAGAGAGCGGATGATGGAGGCAACCAGGAACCACAGGATGAACCAGGGAAAGATGCGCGCCAGGCTGAAGCCGGAGGCGCCGTGTTTCTTGTGGTGCCAGGCTTCATACAGGGCGAGCGCCAGGCAAACCGGGATGATCAATGTGGCTCGCGTGAGCTTGACGATGGTGGCGTAGTCGCCCGCCGCATGACTGAAACTGAACCCCGCGGCCACGACCGAGGACGTATCGTTGATGGCTGTGCCGGCCCACATGCCGAAGCCGTTATCCGTCATGTGCAGCCAATGGCCGAATAGTGGGAAAGTCAGGACGGCAACGATGTTGAACAGGAAAATGGTCGATATCGCGAATGCGGTTTCGTGCTCGTCCGCCTTGATGATGGGGGTGACCGCGGCAATGGCCGAACCGCCACAGATCGCCGTTCCCACACCGATGAGGGTGCGAAGTTTCGATGGGATCTTCAGCCATTTTCCCAGAAGCCACGCGGATGTGAACGCCACGCTGATGGTGACGAACGTTACCGACAGCGATTGCATGCCGGTGCGCGCGACTTGCTGGATGCTGAGGCTGAAGCCCAGGGCGATGATGGACCATTGAAGAACCTGCGTCGACGCGAACCGCAGGCCGGGTCGAAACAAGGGGCCCGCGCCGATTGAGTTGCGAATAAGGATGCCGAACAGGATTCCGAACACCGGGCCGCCGATGAGGGGCATCCAGCGGCCGGTGGCCAGCGCGAGCAGTCCCACGGCACCGGCCAGCGCCAGCCCGAACAACCGGCTGGGCGCGCGCGGCCGCGAGGCGCTGGCGGAGCGGTTCGCGCCGGGCGGTGCGGCCATCGCGCTTTCTGTGAGAGTGGCGGCGGGTGGGAGGGTGGCCATGGTCATGCCTATGAATTGCCGGCGAATTTGCCAGGAGAATCGCCGTGCATTCTAGAGAAGGCATATATATAAATAAATTCATTTATATTTAACCGTTGCATCAATAATATTGATGTTTTCGCTTGTGCGAGGAGATGTCATGGTTTCTACCGTTACGCTGGATCAGCGCGTGCGCGGCGCGCTGATGGGGGCTTTCATTGGTGATGCGCTTGCCCTGGGGCCTCATTGGTACTACGACCTGGGGGCACTGAGGGCGGATTACGGCGCCTGGAT
>SCQX01000019.1 GCA_004298545.1 Candidimonas sp.
AGGGCAAACTGGGGTGACCGGTCGGACTCGAACCGACGACAACCGGAATCACAATCCGGGACTCTACCAGCTGAGCTACGATCACCACTGAAATCGGGGCCATTGACGCCTGAACGCGCGCGTTGGTCGCGCGCTGGCCCTACAGGTGCCAACCTTTGGAACCACCGCGCCATGGCGTCAACCGCGCCGCGCGCCAGAACCCCAAAGGAAAGAGCATGGATTCTAGCATGAACCGGGTTCACCGACACGGCGCCGGCCGGCACAATCGCGTATGATTATTCCGTTGTCGACCCGCCACTGACGCATGCTCATGTGGCCACGCGCTGTTACACTGGCGCATTCACCACAACTGACGCGCCAATCTACCGCCGGCGCCAACTCCGACCGACGTTTTCGCCTTCCCACCCGTACCGGTTCGTCCATTTCTCGCCATGTCCATCATCAAGTCCGTCGAATTCGAGCGGCCCACCCTCAATTCAGGAACCCGCACCACCGCTCAAGCGTGGGCCAGGGTTCCGCCGCCGCTGTCCGTCGAGGAAAAAGCCGCACTGAAAATACGCATCAAGGAACTGCTGCGGGCGCGGCAGGCGGTTCTGGTCGCGCACTATTATGTCGACGCCGACATCCAGGATCTCGCCGAAGAGACTGGCGGCCGCGTTTCCGATTCGCTCGAGATGGCGCGCTTCGGCCGCGACCATCCCGCGAACACGCTGGTGGTCGCGGGCGTGCGCTTCATGGGGGAAACCGCCAAGATACTCAGCCCCCACAAGCGCGTCCTCATGCCCGATCTGGATGCCACCTGTTCGCTCGACCTGGGCTGCGGCGCAGACGAATTCAACGCCTTCTGCGACGCCAACCCGGGCCGCACCGTCGTCGTTTATGCCAACACCAGCGCCGCGGTGAAAGCCCGTGCCGACTGGATGGTGACATCGTCCATCGGACTCGACATCGTCGCCCACCTGCACGCCCAGGGCAAAAAAATCCTCTGGGCGCCCGACCGCCATCTGGGGCACTACATCCAGCAGCAAACGGGCGCCGACATGGTGTTGTGGCAAGGGTCGTGCCTGGTGCACAACGAGTTCAAGGGCATCGAACTTGAAGCACTACGGCGCGAATATCCGGATGCCAAGGTGCTGGTTCACCCCGAATCGCCGCCGGAAGTCATTGCCCAGGCCGATGTCACGGGGTCGACCTCGCAACTCATCGCCGCCGCGAAGTCACTGGATGCCGACACATTCATCGTCGCCACCGACCAGGGTCTGCTGCACAAGATGCGGCAGGCGGCACCGGGGAAACGGTTCATCGCGGCGCCCACCGCCGGCAACAGCGCAACCTGCAAGAGCTGCGCGCACTGCCCCTGGATGGCCATGAACTCGCTGCAGGGCGTCGCCCACGCGCTGGAGACCGGTGCCAACGAAGTCCATGTCGATCCCGACATTGGCCGTCGCGCCCTGGTTTGCATCGACCGCATGCTCGCATTCGCGGCGCAGCGCAAAGCGAATGTGCGCCCTGGCCCCGATCTGGAACGCGAACAAAAGCTGTTCGCTGGAATAGGCCCCGCATAAAATCCGCGCAGACTTCCACCGCGCGTCAATGCCATTCCCGCAACACATGAAACCTCAGGCCGCCATGAAACCTCAGGCCGCAACGCCTCGCGAAGACTCCCCCGCACCGCTCGACCCCGCGCTGCGCAAGGCAATGGACGCGTCCGTCAACGCGGCGCTGGCGGAAGACCTGGGGGGTGGCGACGTCACCGGGTTGCTCGTTCCCCCCAACGCGACTGCCACCGCCGAACTCAAGGTGCGTGAGCAGGCCGTGCTGTGCGGCACGCCATGGTTCGAAGCCGTGGTGCGCCGCTGCGCGCCGCAGGCCGAAGTCACCTGGCGCTACGCGGAAGGCGACACCATGACGGCGAACAGCCTGGTGTGCCGGTTGCACGGCCCGGCGCGTGGTCTGCTCACCGCCGAGCGCACCGCCCTGAATTTCCTGCAGTTGCTGTCGGCCACCGCCACGGTGACACGACAGTACACGCAAATCGTACAAGGCACCGGCGCGCGAATTCTCGACACCCGCAAGACGATTCCGGGTTTGCGCCTCGCGCAAAAATACGCGGTGCGGGTCGGTGGCGGAACGAATCAGCGGCTGGGGCTATACGACGGCGCGCTCATCAAAGAAAACCATATCGCGGCCGCGGGAGGCGTCGTGGCGGTCCTGAAACAGGCCAACGGTCTGTCACGCCAGGTTCCCGTTCAGATCGAAGTTGAGAATCTCGCGCAACTGCGCGAGGCGCTGGAGGCGGACGCAAGCGCCATCCTGCTCGACAATTTCACCGTGCAAGCCATGCGCGAGGCCGTTGCCATCACGGCGGGCCGCGCGGTGCTCGAAGCATCGGGCGGTGTCGACCGCGACACCGTGCGCGCCATCGCCGAAACAGGCGTCGACCGGATCTCGATCGGCAGCCTCACGAAAGACATTCGCGCGGTCGATTACTCCCTGCGCATCACCCGGATGGAATAGGCGCCCGCGGCGTGTTCCCCGCAACCCACTCCTTCGCGACCGCACCCCCGTTCCTTCGCAACCGCAATCCCTTCGCAACCGCGGCCCCTTCGCAACCGCGGCCACACCGATCATCGGCTTATGCGCAGACCGGGCGTGAGTACCGTCGGCAACGCCTTGGGCAGCGTGCGGGGATAATCCTGGCAGTAATGCAGCCCGCGGCTCTCTTTGCGCGACTGCGCGCTTTCTACCACCAGAGCCGCAACCTGAATGAGATTGCGGCATTCCAGCATGCCACCGCTCACCCGGTAGGCGCGATAGTAGGCCGCGATCTCGTCGAGTAGCAAATCCACGCGATGCCGCGCGCGCGCCAACCGCTTTCCCGTGCGTACGATGCCAACGTAATTCCACATCAGGCGCCGCACCTCGTCCCAGGCGTGGGAAATGACCACTGCTTCATCCTCGTCGACCACGCGGCTATCGTCCCAGTCGGGGACGACGACGTCCGCGAGCGCCGCCGACGCAGCCTGCGACTCGATGGACTGCGCGACGTTGCGGCCAATCACGAGGCACTCCAGCAATGAATTGCTGGCCAGCCGGTTCGCGCCGTGCAGTCCCGTGCATGCCGTTTCCCCAACGGCATACAGATTGGGAATGTCGGTGCGCCCGTTCAGGTCAGTGACGATTCCCCCGCACGTGAAATGCATGGCGGGCACCACCGGAATGGGTTGCCGTGTGATGTCGATGCCCAGCGACCGGCAGCGCGCGAGTATCGTCGGAAAATGTTCTTCGATGAACGCCGGCGGCCGGTGCGTGATGTCCAGTTCCACATAATTCAAACCACGTTTCTTGATTTCGAAATCGATGGCCCGCGCGACGACGTCGCGCGGCGCCAGCTCCAGACGCGCATCGTGATTCACCATGAAGCGCATGCCCGCATCGACATCGGCATTGGCCGGAATCCGCAGAATGCCGCCCTCGCCGCGCACCGCCTCGGAGATCAGGAACGACTTCGCCGACGGATGGTACAGGCAGGTCGGGTGGAACTGCATGAATTCCATATTGCTGACGCGGCACCCCGCGCGCCACGCCATGGCAATGCCATCGCCGGTCGACGTATCGGGGTTGCTGGTGTGAAGATAGACCTTGCCGGCGCCGCCCGTGGCCAACACGGTATGGTCGGCCAAGATCGTCTCCACGCGGTCGCGCGCATCGTCGAGCACATACAAGCCCAGGCAGCGGGTGAGGTCGCCCGCGTTGTCATCGGCGCCGGGAGCGCCCGCCAGGCGTCCGCGCTTTCCGCGGGTGATCAGCTCGACGGCAAAATGATTCTCGAGCAAAGTGATGTTGGGGTGGGCGCGAACCTTCTGCTCCAGCGTGAGCTGTACCTGGTGCCCCGTGGCGTCGGCCGCGTGAATGATGCGGCGCTGGCTATGCCCGCCTTCGCGCGTCAGGTGAAACCCCAATTCCGCCGTCTCGTCGCGCGTGAAGGGCACACCTTCGTCGATCAGCCAGCGAATCGCCGCCGCGCCGCTCTCGACGATATGGCGGGCAGCGATTTCGTCGCACAGGCCCGCGCCCGCCGTCAGGGTATCGGCAACGTGGCGATCGTAACTGTCATGCGAGTCGAGCACCGCCGCGATGCCGCCCTGCGCCCAATTACTGGCACCATCCAGCAGCGCACGCTTGGTGATGACGACAACCTTCTTGTCGCGCGCCAGGTGCAACGCGACCGTCAGGCCCGCAAGGCCGCTACCGACAATAGCGACATCGAATCGATTCATGTGAATTGCTGGTGTCCTGTTCGGTTGATCCAAATAGCCTTAGTCGATGCCCGGGCTTGCCATGCCGCGTCGAAAATGCGCGTGGCAGCGACGGTATTCTACGCGAGTCCGGCAAGCCGCGGCGGCCGACAAGCGGTTATCATTCAGCGTTCATGCGTCGCACCCGGCGTTCGCCATCCTTCGCCGACCACACCTGCCTCAACCATGGATACCCTGCTGACACACTGGCCCCACATCGTCTTCATCGTAAGTGCCGCGGCGGGCGCCACCGCCGCCATCCACGCGGCGATGACGAAGAACGACGTGCGGGCGGCCATCGGCTGGGTCGGCGTCATTCTGATGTCGCCGCTGGTTGGCCCGATCCTGTATCTGATCGCCGGCATCAACCGCGTGCGCCGCGGCCAGATTTCTCAGCAGCGCGACCGCGCGCTGAAAGACTACACAAAAATCGCCACTCCCGTGGTGGGCGACGTTGCCCGCTGCTCGGCGCAACAGTTCGTGTCGCTGCGTGTTCTGGGCGACCGCGTCAGCCGCTTTCCCCTGCACGACGGCAACCACATCCAGATACTGACCGGAGGCGACGAGGCCTACCCCGCCATGATCGCGGCAATCGATGCGGCCAGTGAAACCATCGGGCTGCAGACTTACCTGTTCGACGACGATCCGGAAGGACGGAAATTCGTCGACGCACTCGTGCGGGCGCGCGACCGGGGCGTGGAGATTCGCGTTCTGATCGACGCCATCGGTTCCAAGTACTCGCGCCCGCCCATAATCGCCCGGCTGCGCCGCGACGGCATCCGCGCGGCGTTGTTCATGACGAACCCGCTTGGCATGAAAATGCCGTACGCGAATCTGCGCAGCCACCGCAAAATTCTGGTGGTCGACGGTCGCGTCGGCTTCACGGGAGGCATGAACATACGCGCCAGCTTCGTTTCCACCGTAACCGGGAACAAGACCGCGCTCGATACGCACTTCCGGCTGGAAGGGCCGGTAGTTCTACAGCTGGTATCGGTATTCGCCCACGATTGGGAATTCACGACGCACGAGACATTACCCATGACAGCCTGGTGCCACGACACGTGGAATCCCCCCGAACCCCGCGTGCCGGCGCGCTGCGTGCGCTCCGGCCCCGACCGCTCCATCATCAGCACGCACCAGATGCTGCTGGGCGCGTTCGCGGTGGCGCAAAGGCACATCCGCATCCAGTCTCCGTACTTCCTGCCCGACCAAATCCTGCTTGGGGCGATCAACACCGCCGCGCGGCGCGGCATACAGGTGGACGTCGTCATTCCCGGCGCCAACAACCTGCGGCTGATCAACTACGCGATGACGGCCCAGCTCGATCAGATCATCCGCAACGGCTGCCGCGTCTGGCGCGCCGCCGGCAACTTCAACCACTCCAAACTCATCACCATCGACGGCGCCTGGTCCTACGTGGGTTCGTCGAACATGGATCCGCGCAGCCTGCGCCTGAATTTCGAGCTCGACGTCGAAATCTACAGCCGCGCGCTGGCAAGCCAGATCGAAGGCCTCATCGATGGCCAGATTCCCGCGGCGCGCGCGGTGACGCTGGAGAGCCTGGCGAAGATTCCGTTCGGTAAGCGTTTGCGCAACAAGATCATCTGGCTGGCCAGCCCCTATCTGTAGGCCACCCGCAGGAAGCGGGCCGGCCTAATAGAAACGGGCTCCGAAACCGGAGCCCGTTTCTACACTGCTTTTGAAGGAACCACTTCAGCTCTTAGAGCGTATTACTTCACCTCCGCCTTAGGCGCGGCTTTTTTGTGCACTGCCTTCTTGTGTACCTTGTTCACCTTGCGCGTTTTGTGGTGCTTGACTTCTTTCTTGGTGGTGGTCGGCGCCGCATTCTGGGCAAATGCCACAGGCGCGGCAACCAGGCCGAGACTCAGAACAGCCGAAGACAAAGCTAGTGCAAGACGCGATTGTTTGGTCATTTAAGTGACTCCTGAAACAGTTTTATGAGGCTGGTTGTGGAACAGCCCGGAACATGAGCCGTCCCAACTCGGGTTGACCCATGCGGAGTATGAACGCGCGAGGCCTGCTTAGTTCTTGGAACCTAGTTCATAAATCCAGCCAATTGTTACCATATGTTATGTCCCGGAAATGCATATTCTCGTAAAAACAGAGGGATTTTAATTAACCTATCAACAAAATATAACATTTAGAAACAATATTGAATGAAGACGAATCGAATCGCCCCTGCGCGGCAAATATCCCGCCGCAATGTGTGGTTTGATTACGGCTTGCAACCGTCAACAACCTGGCATCGAGCCGTGGGCGGTGACGCGGCGGTATCATGACCGGGCGACGAAGCGGTCGTTCGAATCAATGAAAAACGGAGTCTGCGCAATGAAGGCCACACCGCCGGGCAAATCTGGGGAAAACACCACCTGGCGAGGCGAGACGCGCGTCCTGCACGGCGATCAGGGAATGGATCCGGACACGGCCGTGTCCGCCCCCATCCACTACAGCGCCACGTTTCGCGCCGACACGCCAGAGGCGTTCGCCGCGATGGCCAACACGCCGCGTCCACGCGCCTTCTACACCCGCTACGGCAATCCGGTGCACAAGCGAACGGAAAAGATCATCGCCGATCTCGAAGGCACCGAAACCGCCCTGATGATGGGATCGGGCATGGGAGCGATCACGACGACCGTTCTGGCGCTGGTGGCGCGCGGGGATCATGTCATCGCACAGCAACGGCACTACATGAGCACCTCCAGGCTGTTCGAAGAAGTGCTGCCGCGCTTCGGCGTGGAAACCA
This sequence comes from Candidimonas sp., assembly GCA_004298545.1. GTDB lineage: Bacteria > Pseudomonadota > Gammaproteobacteria > Burkholderiales > Burkholderiaceae_B > SCQX01. The sequence continues at coordinate 7,063 of SCQX01000019.1, forward strand.
CGACGGTCGACCAGACCGACGAATCGGCGTTCGCCCGTGCCATCCGGCCGGAAACCCGGTTGATCATGCTCGAGACACCCGTCAACCCGACACTCCTGCTTACCGACCTGGCGGCGGTGGCCGCACTTGCCCGGCCACGCGGCATACTGACCATCGCCGACAACACGTTCGCCTCGCCGCTGAACCAGAAACCCCATGCGCTGGGCATCGACATCGTCGTGCACAGCGCCACCAAATACCTTGGCGGGCACCATGACCTTACCGCCGGCGTGGTCTGCTGCAGCCGTGAACTCGCCGACCGCATCTGGGACATGCACACCACGCTCGGATCGGTACTCTCGCCCATGGATGCCTGGCTGCTGCTGCGCGGCCTGCGCACCCTGCCTCTGCGGGTTGCACGGATCAATGACAATGCGCTCGCCCTTGCGCGGTGGCTCGAGGGGCAGCCGCGAATCGAACGCGTTTTCTATCCCGGGCTCGAGAGTCACCCCCAATACAACCTGGCGCGGCGCCAGATGACGGGTTTTGGCGCCGTCATTGCCTTCTCCATCCGCGGCGGCTACGCAGACACCAGCCGGTTCGTCGCGGCCTTGAAACTGGCCACGCACGCCGTAAGCCTCGGCGGTGTCGACACGCTCATCGTGCACACCGCGGCCATGTGGTCCGGCACGATGACCGAAGCGCAAATGGCCGCCGCGGGCATCGAACCCAACTTCGTGCGAATGTCGGTCGGCATCGAACACCTCGATGATCTGACGGCCGATCTGGCACAGGCGCTCGCTCAACTCGGGTGATGCCGCCCGCGCGGCGCGAGCTTTCCGATGAGCGACACGGCATTCACTTTCAAAAAAATAGCCATTCCCGCGTTTGGCCCCTCGCTGCTGTTCGGCATCGGCAAAGGCGCCATTCTTCCCGTCATCGCCCTGAGCGCGCGCGATCTGCAGGCATCCGTGGCCGTGGCCAGCCTGATCGTGGGCCTGATCGGCATCGGCTCGCTCGTCAGCAACCTACCCGCGGCGCTGACCATCGACCGCTACGGTGAACGGCTCTCGATGGTTGGCGCCGCGATCGTGAGCGCCATCGGGCTGCTGCTGTGCGTGCTGCCGACGTCGATCTGGCTGCTCGCGCTGGGCGTCTTCCTGGTCGGCATGGCGCAATCGGTGTTCTACCTGGCCCGCCAGACCTATCTGATCGATCTCGTACCCATCCACCTGCGCGCGCGCGCCATGTCGACACTCGGCGGGACGATGCGAATCGGCATATTCATCGGGCCATTCCTTGGCGCCGCGCTGATGCACGTCATGGGGCTTCCGGGCGCGTACTGGATGGCCATCGCCGCGATGATCGGAACCGGGCTGCTCGCCGCATCCATTCCCGACGCGCAAACACCGCGGCGACGATCCACGACGATCGACGGAGCAGGCATGATGTCGATCGCGCGAAGCCACGTCAAAGTCCTCGCCACGGTGGGCTTCGGCATTCTGCTGGTGAGCGGCCTGCGCGCCTCGCGCCAGATCATCATCCCCTTGTGGGCCGACGGCATGGGGCTGAGCCCATCGGCCACGTCCATCATCTACGGCCTCGTGGCCGCAATCGACATGCTCAGCTTCTACCCGGCCGGCGTGGCCATGGACCGGCGTGGCCGGCGCTACGTAGCCATACCGTCGGTGGCCATCATGGGTGCCTCGCTGGTGCTCCTTCCCGCCACGACGGGCGTGATCGGTTTCATCGTCGTCTCCATGGCAATGGGCTTGGGAAACGGCATAAGTTCGGGGCTGGTCACCACGCTTGGCGCCGACGCGTCGCCGGCGGTGGGGCGAACGCAATTCCTGGGAATCTGGCGGCTCATTTCCGATGTTGGCGCGAGCGGCGCGCCGGTGCTGCTGTCGGCCGTCGCGGCAGCGGCCTCGCTGGCGGCCGCGTCGATCGCCACCGGCCTGCTGGGTTTCGTCGCCGCGGGGGTATTTTTCCGCTGGCTGCCGCATGACCAGTCGGCCGGCGCGCAACGGGAACCGGAAACCGTGCATCGTACCAGCGCCATTTCCCCCGAGCACGACCCCGGGGATGGGAAACGATCAGGAGGTCACCCATGACACACGTCACATTGATCGCAACGGGAGGCACCATTGCGTCGACGCAGGCCGCGCATGGCGGCCCCGTCAGCGCGTCGGTGTCGGGAAAAGACTTGCTGGCCACGCTGCGCACGGTACCCGTGGGCATCGACGTCACGGTCGACGAGTTCTGCAACCTGGGCAGCAACGCACTCGATCTGGCGACCGTCCATGAGCTGCTGGCACGAATCCGAACGGCACTCGCGGTACCCGATTGCGCCGGCGTGGTGGTGACACACGGCACCGACACCATGGAGGAAAGCGCATTTCTGTCCGACATACTGGTCGACAGCCCCAAACCGGTCGTGTTCACCGGATCGCAGCGTCATGCCAGCGAGCCCGACACCGACGGACCCCACAACATGCGCGACGCGCTGATCGTCGCGGCGTCTCCCCTCGCGCGGGGGCTGGGCACCCTGATTCTTTTCGAAGGCGATGTCCACGCCGCGCGCGACGTCACGAAAACACACACCTCGCGGGTCGACACGTTCCGCTCCCCCGGAGTTGGCAAATTGGGCGAGGTCGATTGCGGCGCGTTTTACCTCTATCGCCGGCCGGTGGTGCGCCGTACGCTACCCGACCAGGGACTGGAAGAACGCGTCGAACTCATCAAGCTTTGCCTGGGTGCCAGGCCCGACTATCTGGAATGGTGCGCGGCCAACGGCACGCGCGGCGTGATCATCGAGGCATTCGGGCGGGGCAATGCGCCCCGCGGCTTCGCCAAAGCCGTGGAGCGGCTGGTATCCCGGGGAACGACTGTCGTCATCACGTCGCGCTGTCCGGAAGGACGCACGGCGCTCATCTATGGCGCCGACGGCGGCGCCATAACGCTGGCCGAAGCCGGCGCGCTGTTCGCGGAACATCTTTCGGGCGTCAAAGCGCGCCTTCTGCTCTGCGCCCTGCTTGGAGCCAACGCGGCGCCACACGCCATACGCGCCGCATTCAATCCTCCGACCCCCACGGCATGTTGATGGCGGCGGGTGGCGGGCGGCGCCCATGCGTGGAATCAACGGTTACGCGCGGAGTCGGCGGTTGCGCGTGGAAAACGTTCACCACGCGGCCGTTTCATATTTCTTACGGTATATAAATAAATAACAAATCAGCTATTTTCGTTATATGCATTTCTCAATATACTTGAGGAAGCGGGCGGAAAAGTCGGACGGGGTTCGATACGCTTTCTAATAGAATGAAGAGTTGTGCATGGCGTACTTCAGCGAACCACTTGTCGTGTCCTACCCGAAAAGTATCGATACCTCAGTCCTGTCGTCCATCGGACCGGCGCCCGCCATACGCATTTCCAACATCAGCAAGTCGTTTCCGCGTCCTCACGACACGCCGCTCACCGTGCTCGATCGAGTCGGTTTCGATGTCGAGAAGGACCGCGTCACGGCCATCCTGGGCGCGTCGGGTTGCGGCAAAAGCACGCTGCTGAACATCATTGCCGGCCTGGCGCCCGCCGACCAGGGAATCATCCAGCTGGACGGCACTCCCCTGCAAGATTTCAGCGACTGGCGCCGTATCGGCTATCTGTTCCAGGACGACCGCCTCTTGCCATGGCGCACGGCGCAAGCCAATGTAGAGCTGGGCCTCGAGGCGGAGCACGTTGGCACCTCCGAGCGCCACGAACGGGCCCGTCTGGCGCTGAACTCGGTTGGCCTCGCGGGATTCGAGCACGCGTATCCGGGCGAACTGTCGGGCGGCATGCGCAGCCGCGTCGCGCTGGCGCGCAGTCTCGTGAAGGAACCCGACATCCTGCTGCTGGACGAGCCCTTCTCCAAGCTCGACCCCACCCTGCGCACGCAGATGCACGACGAACTGCTGCGCGCGCAGGCCCAGCGGCACATCAGTGTGGCGTTCGTCACTCACGATCTCGAAGAAGCCGTCTACCTGGCGGACAAGGCGGTGATCATGCATCCGGGCCCAGGCCGCGTGCACGCCATCATCCCCATCGATCTGCCGCGGCCGCGGGTGGCCAGCGAGCGCAATGTGAGCGAGCAGATCAGAATGCTGCGCACGCTGGTTTGAAGCTGCCCGCCAAAGCCTCCCGCGCGCCATCGTTCATGAACACCCGCTTGCCCAAGGGCGCCAGGCTTCCATCCCAGCGGCTGTTGCTCATCGTCATGCTGCTTGGCGTATGGTGGCTGGGGGCGCGAAGCATACCCCCCTACATTTTCCCGGGGCCCTACCAGGTGGCGCAGGCCTGGCGGTCATTGTTGGGAACTGACACCTTCTGGACAGACCTGGGGATCACGACCTGGCGCGTAGTGGCCGGGTTTGCCCTGTCGGCGGTCGTGGGCACGGCGTTCGGCCTCCTCTTCGGCACCAACCGCGCCCTGGGCGATTTCTTCGAGCCTATTCTGACGATCACCAATACGATCTCGGCCGCGATCTGGGCCATCGTGGCTCTCATTTGGTTCGGGCTCTCGAACGCGGCCACCATTTTCGTGGTTTTCATGACGGCGATGCCACTCATCCTCACCAATGTCTGGACCGGAGCGCGCAACGTCAACACAGACTTCGTGGAACTGGCCCACAGCCTGCACTTGTCGCGCCTCCAGATCGCCGCGAAAATTTACCTGCCCACGATCCTGCCGGGTTTTTTCGCCGGCGCCCGCCTGGCGTTCGGCTTCGGCTGGCGCGTATCCCTGGTGGCGGAGGCCATCGGCGCTTCCAGCGGCGTGGGCTACCGCCTGCGCCAGGCGGCCGATCTGGCTCAGACCGATCAAGTCTTCGCCTGGACCCTCACATTGGTCGTGCTCATGGGCCTGTTCGAATTCCTGCTCATCAAGCCCCTGGAATCGCATCTGTTCCGGTGGCGCAAACCAATCGACGCCTGAGCGCAGACCACCCAGCTTCCTCACCGCATTCCGTATTGGAGATTGAACGATGTTCCGCTTGAAAATCATTCAGATGATTGCCGTTGTCACCTTGTTCACGGGCCTGTCGCAGACCGGATACGCCAGTACGCCGCTACGCGTGGGCTATTGGCCCAGCGGCAATACGCTGGGCTATGGCGCGGTGCTGGAGACCGGCAACTTTTTCAAGCAGCAAGGCATCGACGCGAAATTCGTCCATTTCGCCGACGTCAATGGCACCACCCGCGCCATCGCCGCAGGCGCCATCGATCTGGCCTTCGGCTCGCCGGCGGCCGGGTCCTTCAGCCTTGCGACCGACGGCGTGCCGGTGAAAATCATTCTGGCAACGCAGCCGGCCAACGTGGAGTTCGTGGTGCGCGCGGATTCCCCCATCACCTCCATCAGCCAGCTGCGCGGCAAGAAGATCGCCATGTCCCCGGCGGGCAGCTCCACCGCCTCCATCGCCAGCGCCATCCTCGACCTCAACTACGGCATCAAGCCGGCGGATTTCACGCTGGTGCCGGGCAATGAACCCAGGCTGGTGCAGTACCTGGAACAGAAAGACGTGGACGCGGCGGCGTTGCGCAACACCACGCTCGCGCAACTCACGACGCTGAAGGTGAAGAAGCTTGGAAGCTTCGCGGAAAATTGGCAAAAAGTCACAAAAAACAAGCTGAGCGTTCCGTACAACGCGGTTGCCGTGATTCGCGACGACTGGATGAAGGCCAACCCGGGCGCCACGGCCAAAGTAGTGCTTGCCCTGCGAAATGCGTTGGAATTCGGTAGCGCCCACGGACCCGCGGTGGTCTCGGCCGTCAAGAAAATTGCAAACGCATCCGACAAGACGGCCGCGGCCTACGTGACGCTGTGGAACGAAAATTACCGCGTCAGCCTCACGCCGACCGACCAGGACACCTTGAAGCGTATGTTCGCCATCTTCAAGGAAAGTGGCCTATTGAAGGGCAACCTGCCCGCTGGCACACTGGATGCCGCGCCGTACGAGGAATCGCTGAAACTCAAGTAAATTGGTGCGGCAGGAGCGATTCGAACGCTCGACCTACGGCTTAGAAGGCCGTTGCTCTATCCAACTGAGCTACTGCCGCCCCGATGCTGGCCATTGCCCGCGAACGCGCAACACTTCAGAAACACCGGCTTCAGAAGCACCGGCGGGAGCGGGCATTTTACCTTGTGCGGAATGCCGCGGCGCGGCCCCTCGAATCGCAGCCGGCACCGCCGCGGGCACGGGGCCGGGACACACTTCCGGCCGACGTGAAACACTTGCACACGAAAGGCCACACCACCTATTGCACAATAGCAGGGTTGCCAAGTTCCGAGGAAGCAATGGCACCCGGCCTTTTCACACACGGCACACTGAGCCGCTCGATCGCCCTGCTGGCGCTGCTTGCCGCGGCGCCCGCCGCCCATGCCGCCATGACATGGCAGATAATGCAAGCGCAACCCCGCGCGGGCGAAACCGTGGAGCTGCGGAGCATTCTGTTCAACGACACACCCAACGCCCTGACGCGGAACGTGCCCGAACAGGTGTCGCTGACATGGCGCGGAGCCAGTGGGGAAACGTTCACCACACAAGCCGAGCGGATCAAGGGAGGCGGCAATGTGACGGTTCCCGTCAATAACTTCGTGGCCTTCAACTGGCAAACCACAGTGCCCGCGGGCGCCCGCGGGCTGCTGGCCATGAGCGTACAGGGCGAGCCGGCCACAACCCCCATCGCCGTGCGCGTGGCTGCCCCCGCATTCAACGCGCCGGTTGCCAGCGCGCACGCACCGACGCCATCTGGCGCGACTCCCTCCGCTGTGGCCATGCCGGCCGGCGCGGCTCCATCCTCCACGGCAACGCCACCCGGCGAGCTGCAGGCCCGCACAGCGGCTGGCGCCAGCCCATCGGTGTCGGCATCGGCGTTCGAGAATTTTCGGAATGCGATTTCATCTTTCGAACCGATCTACTTTGATTTCGGGGATTACGGCGGCGCGAACGCCCGCTTTCAACTGAGCTTCAAGTACCGCCTCTTCACGCCGCAAGACCCCAAGAACCCGGGATTCCTGGACAATCTCTACTTAGGCTACACGCAAACCTCGCTCTGGGACTTGCACGACAAGTCAGTGCCGTTCGTAGACACCACCTACAACCCCAGCGTGTTCTGGCACGAGGACGCACTTTGGCAAAGCGCAAGCCAACGCTGGTTCACGGGGCTGAGTGCCGGCGTGGAGCACAAATCGAACGGAAAAGGCGGCGGCGACTCGCGCTCGCTCAACGACGCCTTCGTAGAGCCCCGGCTGAATTACCGCCTCGACGATGGCAGCACGCTCACCGTCGCGCCGCGCATAAAGAATTATTTCGCTTATGGCGAGAACCCCGACTACCCCTCTTACCTGGGATACGTCGACTGGAAACTGCGCTGGGCGCAAGACAACGGCCTCGTGCTGGACGGGCTGTACCAGCAGGGACACCACGGGCGCCATGCAATTCAAGTGGGCGCGGCGTGGCCGTTGCAGCGCACGTTCCTGCACATGAACGGCTATCTGCACGTGCAACTCTACCAGGGCTACGGCGAAACACTGCTGGGCTACAACCACAAGGTGGGCCCGCAAGTAAGAATCGGGTTGTCACTGGTGCCTTGAGCCGCCCACCCCCGAATCAACTCCCATCGTCATGCATGCGGCGCGATACGCTATACTCCTCACTCCCTGTTTCTCGCAACGGGTTTCGGGGCGCTTCCGAAGCAAGTCTCAGCGCGAATCGGGTGCAAATCATGTAGTTGCCTGGAAAACCAAGTCGGGGCGTAGCGCAGCCTGGTAGCGCATCTGCTTTGGGAGCAGAGGGTCGCATGTTCGAATCATGTCGCCCCGACCACTCAAGCCGCCGCAACACGCGGCCGGCGCCCTCTCCCCGTGTTTACCCGAACCTTGAGTCGCAGACGCACCAACCACGTTTCGCAAACGGCGCGCCCGGCGCGATGTTATTCGAGCAAGTCGGGCAACCCGACAGTATGATGAAGCCGCCGACCGCATGGTCACAGGGTCGGGTCGTCAACACTTGCTCAAGCCCCGCCCCGAGTCTCGCGGCGGGTGGAACGGCTGAGGGAGGTGAGAGATATACAATATATGAGATATACAATATAATTTGCCGTGACAGCTCATGCGCCTGTCACACCGCCTCGAACGGATCCATAGCCTGAGCGAGGCCTGGTTCCAACGAGCTGTTGGGAACATGGGCCGTTCCGTCATCGGAGACGGACGAAACAGTGACCAAAAACGATACAACCCGGGGTCATCCAATGAATGGGATGGCCCTACCATAGGGATGGCGAACGACATGATTGCATCAGAAATGACCGACGGTTTCCACCTGATCGTGGACACCATGAAACTCAATGGGCTCGATACGATCTACGGGGTTGCCGGCATCCCCGTCACGGACCTGATGCGCCTGGCACAGTCCAAGGGCATCAAATACATCGGCTTCCGGCACGAGCAATCGGCCGGGAATGCCGCCGCCGCCGCCGGCTTCCTCACGCAGAAGCCCGGTGTTTGCATGACCGTGTCCGCGCCGGGGTTCCTCAACGGGCTGACCGCGCTTGCCAACGCAACGGTCAACTGCTTCCCGATGATCCTCGTCAGCGGTTCGAGCGACCGTAACATCATCGACCTCGAACAGGGCGATTACGAAGAGCTCGACCAGATGAACGCCGCCAAGCGCTACGCCAAAGCGGCTTATCGCGTCAATCGGCCGCAGGACATCGGCGTCGGCTTCGCGCGCGCCATACGCGCAGCGGTGTCCGGGCGTCCGGGCGGGGTCTATCTAGACCTCACCGCTGAAGTCATCGGCGCCGCCATCGATGCCGAAACCGCCCGCAAATCGATGATCAAGGTCGTCGACCCGGCGCCGCGCGTGATCCCATCGCCAGAATCCATACAGCACGCCATCAGCGTGCTGGCGTCGGCGCAGCGTCCGCTGGTCATTCTCGGTAAAGGTGCGGCCTACTCCCAGGCCGATCAGGAAATCCGCCACTTCGTCGAAAGCACCGGTATTCCGTTCTTCCCGATGTCGATGGCGAAGGGCATACTGCCCGACGGTCACGCGCAGTCCGCCGCGTCGGCGCGGTCGTACGCCATCGGCAACGCCGACGTCGTACTGGTGCTGGGCGCCCGCCTGAACTGGCTGTTGTCGCATGGCCGCGCGCCACTGTGGTCGGAAAAGACCCGCCTGGTTCAGGTCGACATCGCAGCCACCGAAATGGACAGCAACCGCGCCATCACGGCGCCCGTCGTCGGCGACATCAAGTCGGTGATGCAGGCGCTGAATGCCGCCATGAAACCGGGGCAGATCAAACCCAGCGCCCAGTGGCTCAAGGATCTGGGCGAGAAGAAGCAGAAGAACATCGACAAGATGGCGAAGCGCCTGAGCGCCGACCCCACGCCGATGAACTACCACAACGCGCTGCGTACCATTCGCGACGTGCTGGCCACACACCCCGAAGCCTACGTCACGAACGACGGCGCCAACACGCTGGACAACGGCCGCAACATTCTCGACATGAAGCTGCCGCGCCACCGCCTCGACAGCGGTACCTGGGGGGTGATGGGTGTGGGTCTGGGCTTCGCCATCGGCGCCGCCGTGGAAATGGGCAAGCCGGTCGTCGCCGTCGTGGGCGACAGCGCATTCGGGTTCAGTGGCATGGAAGTTGAAACGATCTGCCGCTACAAACTGCCGATAGTCGTGGTCGTCATCAACAACGACGGCATCTATCGCGGCGACCCGGCGGATGTGGAATGCACGCCCACCGGCCTGGGCCGCGGCTCGCGCTACGACAAGGTCATCGAAGCCTTCGGCGGCCACGGCTACCACGTCACCGATTCCGCAAGCCTGGCGAAGGCCTTGAACGAAGCACTGAAAGCGGGTAAGCCCGCGCTCATCAACGCCGTCATCAACACGATGGCGGGCACGGAAAGCGGCAACATCGGGTACCTCAACCCGAAGAGCGCCGCGCAGCCGGTGACGAAGTAAACGACACTCTCCGGAAACGGAGAGCATACGTGGACGGATGGGGAACTTCGCGTTTCCCATCCGTTTTTCATTGGGGCGGCCGCCGGGAAATCACCAGCGGTCGCCGTTGCGCCGTGTCGCTTCCACAACGCGAATCGACACTTGGCGCGCCAATTCCAGGCGCTCACCGCTTCTTTCCAGTCCCGTGATGAATCGCTCGGGAATGGCGTCAATACCGCCGATCGCGCCGGACAGCGCACCAGCAAGGATGGCGCGCGCCTGATTCTGCCCACCGCCGTTGACCGCATGCAATACCGCGGATTCAAAATCACCCTGAAAGCGCGCCGCGAGGTAATACGCGGCGGGAAACTGGTGGAAGACCGCGCAGGGCATGCCGTAGACCAGGGAAACTTTCCAGGCGGGCTCGATGCGCACGCCCGGGTCGCGCGCGGCGCGCGCAATACTGGCGACGGTGAGCAGCGCATCGGGCGACGCGAACTCCCCCGCGCCGCGCAGCGCCTCGGGCCCGGCCGGGGCAACCTGCTCGCCCGCCACGGTTACGGCGTGGAACGGCAGGCTGCCGTCGTGCACCAGCGCAAGCAAGCGCTCCGACGCCCGCTCATCGAGCGGGGCGCCGGAATGCACCAGCAGCCCCAGAATCAGACAGTACGCCGCCGTCATCGCACCCACCACGGGATCGATCTGCGTCAACAGGGTGTTGGTCCCGACGTGGGTCGCCAGCTCTTTCGGGGAGAAGGCGTAGCGCACGGCGATCGCCAGCGCGCGTTCGGCGGCCTCGGTCGTGTCGGCGTATCCGCCCACGCGGCCCCACGGCAACCCCTGGCGGCGCCGCAGGCGCCACGCTTCGCGGATCGACTGGCTGGTGTAGCCGCCCGGCCCGCAGTGCGGTGAACCGTCAATGACGGGGAACAGCTCTTCGTCCAGCCGGCGGCAGAAATCGGCTTCGTCATAGCGGCCGCATGCCACGAGCGAGCGCAGCGTCAAGTCAAGCAGCCACCCAGCCTGTGAAGACTGGCCGGCCTTCAGGCCGGCATGGTAGCGCCCGGGCCTGGGCGCGGTGTAATCCGTGATCCAGGCGCCGTAATCCGCCCTCAGTGCCCCCAGGTCGTAGTACCAATGAGGCCCCAGGGCAAGCGCATCACCAATGAAAGCCCCCATCAGCGCGCCGCACACGCGCTGATCCAGCGTAACGGTAGAAGCCATGACATCTCCTCGCGCAAGCGAAAACATCAATATTATTGATGCAACGATTAAATATAAATGAATTTATTTATACATATGCCTTCTCTAGAATGCACGGCGATTCTCCTGGCAAATTTGCCGGCAATTCATAGGCATGACCATGGCCACCCTCCCACCCGCAGCCACTCTCACAGAAAGCGCGATGGCCGCACCGCCCGGCGCGAACCGCTCCGCCAGCGCCTCGCAGCCGCGCGCGCCCAGCCGGTTGTTCGGGCTGGCGCTGGCTGGTGCCGTGGGGCTGCTCGCGCTGGCCACCGGCCGCTGGATGCCCCTTATCGGCGGCCCGGTGTTCGGAATCCTGTTCGGCATCCTCATTCGCAACTCAATCGGCGTGGGCCCCTTGTTTCGACCCGGCCTGCGGTTCGCGTCGACGCAGGTTCTTCAATGGTCCATCATCGCCCTGGGCTTCAGCCTCAGCATCCAGCAAGTCGCGCG
>SCQX01000142.1 GCA_004298545.1 Candidimonas sp.
CCTATGCGTAGACGCCACTTGCGGCGCATACCACACGACTCTACAGGAGGCCTTCATGGCCAGCGATTCTTCCATTCCCGTCATGGCCGACGACGTTTACGCATTCGACGCGCGCGGCATTGCGCACCGCTTCCGCCATTCGGCCATCTTCGGCGCACTGTCGGCGCTGCACCCCGGCGAAACCATGCGGTTCTGTAACGACCACGACCCGCTGCCGCTGCTGGCGCAAATCGAGCAGCACTTCGGCGAGCACGTCGTCATCAATTATGTTTCGCGCGCACCCGGCGAAATCGTGATCGATTTCCAGGTCGTAGGGTAACGCGATTCCCTCCGCTGTACAGGCCGGGGCCGGCCGCTCCGGCACCAGCCACAACCTCAGGACACGCATCAGGCCGCCTTGAGCAGAAAGTCCACGTGAAGTACCTCGTCAAGAAGTAGAACCTTTGTAGCAAGGGCCTTGTCTGTCTCTCAAATGAGAGACATAATGGAGGGATGAAACTTGCGCGAGGTAGCTATGGCAACGCAAACATCTATGTTGCACGTCCGTGTAGACGATAGCCTGAAAGCAAAAGCGGGGGAAGCACTGGCGAATTCCGGCCTGACAATCTCCGACGCCGTTCGCATACTTTTGACGCGGATAGCGAACGAAGGCGGCTTGCCGGCGAGCCTCACAGCGGACTCGAAATCGTACGACACTTGGTTCCGCGAAAAAGTGTACGAAGCACTTGCTGACAACCACCCCACCCTGCCGCACCGGAACGTGATGAACGAAGTTCAGGCTCTCATCGACAGCAAGCGTCGTGCCGACACTTGAATGGCTCGAAGTAGCGCGGGCAGACCTTCTCGGAATCGTCGATTACATTTCCGATGACAGCCCCGATGCGGCGCAACGCCTCAAAGATGAGATTGAAACAAAGGTAGAAAAATTGCTCGAATTCCCGAAGATCTACCGCCCGGGACGAGTCGACGGTACGCGAGAAATGGTTGTCAGGTCCAACTACATCGTGGTGTATCGGGAAAGCGTGTCTACCGTACCAGCTCGACCACGCGCAGCCCAGGCATGCCGGCATCGCGGACGGCCGCGCCGCGCGCAACGCTACACACGCTCGAAAATGCCCGCCGCGCCCATGCCGGTGCCCACGCACATGGTGACCATGCCGTAGCGCAAGTTGCGCCGCCGCAGGGCATGCACGACGGTCGCCGCGCGGATGGCGCCGGTGGCGCCCAGGGGATGACCCAGGGCGATGGCGCCGCCCATCGGGTTGACCACTTCCGGGTCCAGATCCAAGTCGCGCATCACGGCCAGCGACTGGGCAGCGAAGGCCTCGTTCAGTTCTATCCACCCCATCTGGCTTTGCGCCAGCCCGGCCAGCCTCAACGCGCGCGGGATAGCGAACTTCGGCCCGATGCCCATGATTTCCGGCGGCACGCCGCGCACGGCGAACGACACGAAGCGCGCCAGCGGCGTCAGGTTGTGGGTCTTCAAGGCGCGTTCGGAGACCACCAGCAGGGCGCCGGCGCCATCCGAAACCTGGGAACTGTTGCCGGCAGTGACCGAGCCCCTCGCCGCGAAGACCGGGCGCAGACGCGCCAGGGCCTCGAGACTGGTGTCGGGGCGCACGCCCTCGTCGAGAGCCATCGTGCGGTGCGATTCCGCCACGCGGCCGGAGGCGAGATCGGGCACGCGCCTGACGATGTCGAGCGGCAGCATCTCATCGCCGAATTCGCCCGCTTTCTGCGCCGCCAGCGCGCGCTGGTGCGAGCGCAGCGCGAAGGCGTCCTGGTCTTCGCGCGACACCTTCCAGCGCGTGGCCACCTGTTCCGCCGTCTGCCCCATGCCATACGCAATGCCCACGTTTTCGTCACGCGCGAAAATCGCCGGGCTAAACGAGGTGTTGGGCCCGATGGTGGGCACCATGCTCATCGATTCGGTACCGGCGGCGATCAGTACGTCGGCCTCGCCCACGCGAATGCGGTCGGCCGCCATCGCGATGGCGGTAAGCCCCGACGCGCAGAAGCGGTTGACGGTGACGCCCGGCACGGAATTCGGCAGGCCCGACAGCAGCGCGCCCACGCGCGCCACGTTCAGCCCCTGCGGCCCTTCCGGAATGGCGCAGCCGACGATGGCATCTTCGATTGCCGCGGGATCGAGGCCGGGCGCCTTGGCCAGCAGCCCCTGGATGACGCGCGCCAGCAGATCGTCGGGGCGATAGTGCGACAGGGAGCCGCGCGGCGCCTTGCCGATGGGCGCGCGCGTGGCCGCGGCGATGTAGGCTTGTTGCAAAGAGGCCATGTTTCACTCTCCCGAAACTGACAACGGCTGATACTGGAAACGATCACGCGCGCGACACGCCACACCGATGGCACGATCGCCGCTCAGTTGCGCACGGGCTTGCCCGTCTTCAAGGTTCCGGTGATGCGCTCTTGCGTCTTGGGCTGCGCGAGCAGCGTCAGGAACGCCTCGCGCTCGCGCGCCAGCATCCAGTCCTCGCTCACCATCGAACCGGGGTCGACGTCGCCGCCGCACAGGGCTTCGGCAACTTTTTCGCCCACGGCGAAGTCGTATTCGGAGATGTAGCCGCCGGCCTTCATGTTGAACAACTGCGCCTTCAGGGTGGCGATGCCGTCGCGCCCGGCGACCGGGAACAACGACAGCAGCGGCGCGCGCCAGCCGGCCCGCGCCATGGCTTGCGCCTCGCGCACCGCCACGTACAGCAATTCGTAGCGGTTCATGACGATGGGGTCGGACTCGCGCAGGTAGCCGATGTGGCGCGCTTCCAGCGCCGAGCGGGAAACCTGGGCGCTCGCCACCGCCAGGGCGAAACGCTTGATGAACGCCAGCAGCGGCACCTCGGGCGCCGCGTGCGCCCGCAGCTCGGCGGCGCGGCGCGCGCAGTACGCCAGCCCGCCGCCGCCGGGCACCAGGCCAATGCCCGCCTCGACCAGGCCAATGTACGTTTCGAAGTGCGCCACGCGGCGCGCACAATGCACCGCCAGCTCGCAGCCACCGCCCAGCGCCAGCCCCGCCAGCGCCGCCACCACCGGCACCTGCGCATAGCGCAGGCGCAGCGTCATGGCTTGTATCTCGCGCTCGACGGGTTCGATCGCCGCCGCGCCCCCCGCCGCGAAGACGGGGAGCATTTCTTTCAGGTTGGCGCCGGCCGAGAACGGCTCGGACAACTGACCGATGACCAACGCCGCGTACGATCGTTCGGCCACGTCGACCGCGCGCATGACGCCGCGCACCACATCGCGCCCGAGCGTGTGCATCTTGCTCTTGAACGACAGGATCAGCACGTCGCGCGGGTGCGGCGCGGGCAGCGTCCAGCAGCGTACCGCGTCGTCTTCGAACACGATGGTGTCGTCGCGCGTCTGCAGCTCGCCCACCAGCAGCGGTACGCCGACCTGGCGCTGATACACGGGCAGATTGCTGCGGGGCTCGAACTTGCCGTCGCGCGGGTTCCACGAACCCATGGCGGTCTGCACGCCCTGCGCTTCCCACACCGGCCCGTCGGTGGCCCAGCCGGGCAGCGGCACGGGGCTCAGCGCCTTGCCCAGCGCGATGTCGTCGGCCACCCATTGCGCCACCTGGTGCCAGCCGCCCGCCTGCCAGACCTCGAACGGCCCGCGCGCATGGCCGAACCCCCACGTCATGGCTTCGTCGACCAGGCGCGCGGTGTCGGCGATATCGGCCAGATGCACGGCGCTGTAGTGGAAGCTGTCGCGCAGCACGGCCCATACGAACTGGGCCTGGGGATGGCTCGAAGCGCGCAGCGCGGCCAAGCGCGCGGGCACGTCGGGGTTTGCGAGCAGGCGCGCCACGCCCTCGTCGATCGCCGCGTCGGCCGGTACGTAATTGCCCGTGGCGGGATCGAGCCGCAGAATGGCCTTCCCGTCCTTGCGATAGAAACCCGCGCCCGACTTCTGCCCGAGCGCGCCTTTGGCGACCAGCGCCCGCACGACGGGCGGCAGGGCGTAGGCGGCATGAAACGGATCGTCGGGCAGCTGGTCCCACATTGTTTGCACGACGTGCGCCAGGGTGTCGAGCCCCACCACGTCGCCGGTGCGGAAGGTGCCAGATTTGGCGCGCCCCAGCCGCGCGCCGGTGAGCTGATCGGCCAGCTCGTAGGTCAGGCCGAATTTCTCCGCCTGCGCGAACACCGACAACATGCCGAACACGCCGATGCGGTTGCCGATGAAATTGGGCGTGTCGCGCGCGCGCACGACGCCTTTGCCGAGCGCCGACACGAGAAACGTTTCCAGTTCGTCGAGCAGCGCGGGCGCCGTATCGGCGGTGGGGATGAGTTCCACCAGCTTCATGTAGCGCGGCGGGTTGAAGAAATGCACGCCGCAGAAGCGCGCGCGCATGGCTTGCGGCAGCGCGCGCGCAAGCGCGCCGATCGACAGGCCCGAAGTGTTGCTGGCAAGGATCGCGTCGGCGCGCACGGCGGGCGCGATTTTCTGATAGAGATCGGACTTCCAGTCCAGGCGCTCGGCGATGGCCTCGATGACCAGGTCGCACTCGCCCAGGCGCGCCAGATCGTCGTCGTAGTTGGCGGGCGTGATGCGCTCGGCCAGCTCGGGCGCCCCCAGCGGCGCGGGGGTGAGCTTGTTGAGGCGGGCGAGGGCCTGCTTGACGATCGCGTTTCTGTCGCCTTCCTTCGCGGCAAGATCGAACAGGATGACCGGCACCCCGGCATTGACGCAGTGCGCGGCAATCTGCGCGCCCATGACGCCAGCGCCGCATACCGCCACCTTGCGTATGCGGCGTGCCTGCGTGCCGTGTGTGGCCGCGTGTTCGGCCGGCGGGCTGTCTTGCATACTCACCTCTGCTTGAAAAAGTGGAGCTTGGATACAGCTCGTGACACCTGGGCGTGGTTGCATGATTGCAACTATCGCGCCGGCCTGACCATCGACACTACGCGCCGCGCTGATGATCGGCTGCCTCTCCGGTTCATTATAAGAGCGGGCGATGTGAGCGTCCGCAATAGGACAATGCGCGACGACGACCGGGCGGTGTCGTATCGCGGCACGGTGGGCGTAACGGACGAGCTGCTCGTGTACCGCGGCCGGTTCGCGCACTGAGGTAAAGTTTCGCCATGGCACGACTCCCCCGCTTGTACGCCCCCGATACGGCACAGCTTGCCCAGGCGCAATTCGCGCGGCCGCTGGCCGGGCCGGACGATGCGCCGCCCGCGGCCGAACTCGACCTGCTGGCGCGGTGGCTGCGCGACAGCGCGCGCGAAACGCGGGTGGCGGTGCATGGCTGGGTGCTGCTCCCCGAAAAAATCACCCTGCTCGCCACCCCGCCCGGATCCGACGCGCTGCCAAGGCTCATGCAGGCGTTCGGGCGCCGCTACGCGTCGCGGCTGCGCCACGGCCGCGTGTACGCGGGCCGCTATCGCAGCACGCTGATCGAGGCGGGTAGCTGGGTGCTGCCCGCGCTGGCCTGGCTGGAATCGCTGCCGGTGGCGTCGGGCCGCATGGACGAAGCAACGTCGTGGCCGTGGTCGTCGGCCGCCGGCCACGTGGGCCGCAACGCGCAGCGCAACACCTGGCTGGTCGACCACGCCGATTACTGGAAGATGGACGACACGCCGTTCGCGCGCCAGGCGGCCTACCGGGAACTGCTGGAACACGGCCTGAGCGAGGCGCAGCGCGCGCGCATAGAGCGCGCCCTGTTCGGGCAGTGGGCGCTGGGCGGCGCCGCATTCCTGAAGCGCCTGAACACCACGGCCAGCCGGCGCGCGGCGCCGGCGCCGCGCGGGCGCCCGCGCAAGAAGCCCGCCACCCCCGATGGCCGATGATCAGCCGATACCAGCCAACGCGCACGTATGGAGGTACCCGTGTGTATGCCTGCGAATGCCCCCAATCGGACGCGACTTCAATCACACCAGTGTCATTACGTACGGATTTTATCCTGTGCGGGCGCGCACTCACGTCGGTAATCAGGAGCCCACAAAACATCGGTTGACAGGAATCATTAATCCGTCCCTATTTTTATAGAATCATTTCCTATAACAAATATAATTAGGGACGCACCCCTAATGATTTTCTTGCGCAAGAAAAAAAACGCTCGTATCCTCAATCTCCTGCGTGATCATTCGTGCCGACGCAGGCACTTCGCGGAGCTCTCACCATGGCCCATCCTTCTTCCCGGCATCTTGCGGTGCCGCTACCCGCGTCCAATTCGCCCCTGGCGGCGCTCAACGCCAGCGCGGCCGGCGTCGCGCGCGGCGGCAGCGCCGGCCCGGCCGGGCCGGAGAGGGAAACCGCGGGCGGGCCACCGCCGGCGCAGGGCCTGTACGACCCGGTCAACGAGCACGATTCGTGCGGCGTGGGCTTCGTGGCGCACATCAAGGGCCACAAAAGCCACACCATCATTCAGCAAAGCCTGAAAATCCTGGAAAACCTGAACCATCGCGGCGCCGTGGGCGCCGACGAACTCATGGGCGACGGCGCGGGCATCCTCATTCAGATTCCCGACGCGCTGTACCGCGACGACATGACGACGCAGGGCGTAACGCTTCCGCCACCCGGCGAATACGGGGTGGCGATGGTGTTCCTGCCCAAGGAAATGGCGTCGCGGCTGGCCTGCCAGCAGGAACTGGAACGCACCGTGCGCGACGAAGGCCAGGTGGTGCTGGGCTGGCGCGACGTGCCGGTGGACCACGAGATGGAAATGTCGCCCACGGTGCACGCCTGCGAGCCGGTGATCCGCCAACTCTTCATCGGCCGCGGCAACGACATCATGGTGCCCGACGCGCTCGAGCGCAAGCTGTACGTCATCCGCAAGACCGCCAGCCACGCCATCCAGCGCATGCACCTGGCGCACGGCAAAGAGTATTTCGTGCCGTCGATCTCGGTGCGCACGGTGGTCTACAAGGGGCTGCTGCTGTCGTGGCAGGTGGGGCAGTACTACCGCGACCTGGCCGACACGCGCGCCGTCTCGGCGCTGGCGCTGGTGCATCAGCGGTTCTCCACCAACACCTTCCCGGCGTGGCCGCTGGCGCACCCGTACCGCATGATCGCGCACAACGGGGAAATCAACACCGTCAAGGGCAATTTCAACTGGCTGCGCGCGCGCGAAGGCGTGATGCGCTCGGCCGTGCTGGGCGACGACCTGCGCAAGCTGTACCCCATCGTGTACGAGGGGCAGTCCGACACGGCCACGTTCGACAACTGCCTGGAACTGCTGGTGATGTCCGGCTATTCGCTCGCCCACGCGATGATGATCATGATTCCCGAGGCCTGGGAACAACACGCCGACATGGACGAAAGCCGGCGGGCCTTCTATGAATACCACGCGGCGATGATGGAGCCGTGGGACGGGCCGGCGGCCATCGCCTTCACCGACGGCCGCCAGATCGGCGCGACGCTCGACCGCAACGGGCTGCGCCCGGCGCGCTATCTCATCACCGACGACGACCTGGTCGTGATGGCGTCCGAAGCGGGGGTGCTGCCCATTCCGCAGCACCGCATCGTCAAGAAGTGGCGCCTGCAGCCCGGCAAGATGCTGCTCATCGACCTGGAACAGGGGCGCATCATCGAAGACGCGGAGATCAAGGCGCAGCTGGCCAACGCGCTGCCGTACCGGCAGTGGATCGAGCGCCTGCGCCTGAAGCTGGAATCGCTGCCATCGCCGCGCGCCGAGCTGCCGCCGGCCAAGGCGTCGCTGCTGGACCGCCAGCAGGCCTTCGGCTGGACGCAGGAAGACTTCAAGTTCATTCTGCTGCCCATGGCGGCGCGCGGCGAGGAATCCATCGGCTCGATGGGCAACGACGCGCCGCTGGCCGTGTTGTCCGACCGCTCCAAGCCGTTCTACAACTATTTCCGCCAACTGTTCGCGCAGGTGACCAACCCGCCAATCGACCCCATCCGCGAGCAGCTGGTGATGTCGCTGGTGTCGTTCATCGGCCCCAAGCCGAACCTGCTGGACATCAACAACGTGAACCCGCCGCTGCGCCTCGAAGTCGTGCAGCCGGTGCTGGATTTCGCCGCCATGGCGCAAATTCGCAACATCGAGCAGATCACCTCGCACAAGTTCCGGCTGTTCAAGCTCGACATCACCTACCCGGTGGCATGGGGGCCGGAAGGCATCGAAGCCTGCCTGGCCTCGCTGTGCGCCAGCGCGGCCGACGCCGTGCGCAGCGGCTACAACATTCTGCTGATCACCGACCGCAACGTCGACGAGACGCGCGTCGCCATCCCCGCGCTGCTGGCCACCTCGGCCATCCACCTGCACCTGATCCGCGGCGGGCTGCGCACCGAGACGGGGCTGGTGGTAGAGACCGGGTCGGCGCGCGAGGTGCACCACTTCGCCCTGCTGGGCGGCTATGGCGCCGAGGCGATCCACCCCTACCTGGCGCTGGAATCGCTGGCCACGCTCGAAAACCCCGACGACGCCATCGCCCATTACATCAAGGCGATCGACAAGGGCCTGAACAAGGTCATGTCGAAAATGGGCATTTCTACCTACATGTCGTACGTGGGCGCGCAGATTTTCGAGGCCGTCGGCCTGAATTCCTCGCTGGTGAACCAATACTTCACCGGTACGTCCAGCAAGATCGAAGGTATCGGCATCTTCGAAGTGGCCGAGGAAGCGCTGCGCGTGCACCGCGCGGCCTTCGGCCACGACCCGGTGCTGGCGAACGACCTGGATGCCGGCGGCGACTACGCCTGGCGCGTGCGCGGCGAGGAACACATGTGGACGCCCGACTCCATCGCCCACCTGCAGCACGCCACCCGCGCCAACGACTACAACGTCTACAAGGAATACGCGCAACTCATCAACGATCAGTCGCGCCGCCACATGACGCTGCGCGGCCTGTTCGAATTCAAGGTCGACCCGGCGCGCGCCATCGCGCTCGACGAGGTGGAACCCGCCAAGGAAATCGTCAAGCGCTTCGCCACCGGCGCCATGTCGCTGGGCGCCATTTCCACGGAAGCCCACACGGTGCTGGCCATTGCCATGAACCGCATCGGCGGCAAGTCGAACACCGGCGAGGGCGGCGAGGACGAACTGCGCTACCGCGCCGAGATGAGCACCGGCAAGAGCGCGGTGAAGAAGGGCGACACGCTGGCGTCGTTCCTGGGGCCGGAACGCGTGG
>SCQX01000143.1 GCA_004298545.1 Candidimonas sp.
GCCGACACCAGAAACGGATAGCGGCGGGCCAACTCGACACCTCCGCGTAGCCACGGCAAGAGCCCCGAGCCATGGCCAAGCCGCGGCAACAAGTGGGCCATCAGGCGGGCCGGCGCCAATTCTTGCGAGACGTCGCGAACGCCGCGCGCCAGCCGCTGCCGCTCGACCGCCGCACGCGCTCGCGCAAGCTCGATGCGCACGATACGCTCGCCGTGCGCGGATATGCCTTTCATGATGCAGGCTCCTGATCACGCGCGCCGTCACCCGACTCGGCCCCGGCGGCGCCCGACGCGCGCCACCGCGCGATCAGCGCGGCGTCACGCCGAAGCTCATCGAGCGTGGCGGAATACGGAACGGGGTCGTCGCGCAGGCGTACCCGCAATGCCCAGGCAAACCCAAGGCCAACGACAAGGTACAACAGCCCCATCAGCCACAGCGCGGCATAGCGGTACGGTGTCGGCCAAAAGCAGACGGCCACCCCGATCGAGAAAATCAGCACGGCCAGCGCCAGGAAAAACAGCATTACGCACAGCAGCGCTACGAGCCGCAGCAGGCGGGCCTTTTGCTCGCCCGTCTCGAGCGCAAACAGCTCAAGACGGGTACGCGCCATGGACAACACGGTATCGGTCAGGTCGCCAACGGCGCGACCGAGCGCCATATCGCTTCTTTTCATGGTTCGCCTCGAGCCGATGGATTGCTCAAGAAGAAGCTCACCGACGCGAAATCAGCATGCCCACCAGCAAACCGGCAATCCCCGCCATGCCGATGGCCTGCCAGGGATTGTCGCGTACGTAATCATCGGTGGCGCGCGCGGCGCGACGACCTTTGTCGAGCAACGCATCCTGGGTGTCGTACAACGCCTCGCGCGTACGCCGCAGCGACGCGAGCGCGCGCTCGCGCAATTCGGCCGCCTTTTCGCCCGTGGAACTTGCCGCGTCGCGCAGAAGCTGCTCGGCCGTGTCCAGGCTGGTTTTCACATTCTCCATCAGATCCTCTTCCTGCGCGCTTGGTTCAATTTTTTTGGCGTTCATGCGTTACTCCCCGGTTGAAGAACAAGAATCATCCACCGCCAGCAGACCGCCTACCGCGGTCGACTACGAAGCGTGGAGGAGTCCACAAAGTGTACCGACTCGAATACTCATGAGACAAGCCCGAGACGCGTCTTGTGAACCCGCGCAGGCCGGTTTGATCAAACTGTCGACACTTGATCGGCCATCACAACCCCGCCAGCCAGGCGATCACGGCGTCGTCGAAGGCGCGGGCGGCGGTGGCATTCTCATTGTTGACGAAACTCACGACAACGTACCGGCGGCCGCTCCCGCTTAGCACATAGCCGGCCAGGGAGCTGGCATCGCGCAGCGTACCGGTCTTCAGATGCGCAACGCCGCGCGTATGCTCGCCACGCAAACGCCGCCGTACGGTTCCATCCATGCCCGCAATCGCCAGCGACGACACGAACTCCGGCATCAGGGGCGACTGCCAGGCGGTGTCGAGCATACCGGCCAGCCCGCCTGCGGTCAGCCGCGATTCACGGGCCAGCCCCGCTCCGTTGACGATGCGCCAGCCGGCGGTATCGACATGCTGATCCGCCAGAATGGCCAAAGCGGCGGCCGCGCCCGAAGTGGTCGTGGCTCCGGGACCGTTTTCTTCCGCCCCTATCGTCAGCAGCAGCGTTCGCGCCATGACGTTGTTGCTGTATTTGTTGATGACGCGAATGACATTCGACAGCGGCTCGGAATCGTGCCAAACGATGGGCTGGGCGGTGGCGGGTACCGTGCCCGATTCAACGCCGCGGGCAAGCGTTCCCCCCAGATCACGCCACAACATGCGGAACAATGCCGAAAAATACGCGGGCTGCGACAGCGCCAACCGGTAGACGCTGAATTCGCCACACGACCCCGCCACCGTGCCGCTGGCGTTGATGACCACCCCGTCGGCGGACGCCGTTTCGGTCACCGCGACCACCGGCGCGCCCGCACAGCGCCCGTTGCTCCACCGCACGCCGCCATCGAGGCGAAGGCCGCGCAACGGTGGATCGAGAATGGGAATCCATTTCTTCGCCGCCGCGTCCGGCTCGAACAGCAGACGCACGGCGCCAAGATTCACCATCATCGCGTCGGGGCTGGCATTGTATGGGTGATAGGGCGAATCGTCGAAGGCACCCGGATCGGTCGCGACATTGCCGAAAACGGACCGGTCCACCACCACATCGCCCAAATTCTTGATGCCGCGCAGACGCAACTCACGCAGCAGATTCCAGAGATCTTGAATGGTCAGCGACGGGTCGCCGCCCGCCTTGACGTACAGCGGCCCCCGCAGCGTGCCCTGTGCATCGACACGGCCGCCGCCGCGGGCCAGCAATGTGGTGCGCCACTGGTAATCCGGCCCCAACCCCGACAAGCCCGTCCAGGTGGTGACCATCTTCATGACGGACGCCGGATTGCGCGGTGTTTGCGGGTTGACGGACACCAGGGTGCCCGCGCCGATTTCCCGCACGACCAGTGACAGGGCGCTCTGTGGCAGCGCGGTGGCCTGCCAGGCTTTCTGCAATTGTGGCGGCAGGGCTTGCGCGGCCGCCGTTGCCACGGCGATCGACAGCGGCAACGCGACCACGAAACGCCAGCGGATACCGAACGTCTTCCCGGCACCAGGCGTCTTCCGAGGCCCAGCCGTCTTCCAGGCACCACGCGCCATCGATGTCCAGAGCGCACCGCGCCCAGGTTCACCCGACCGCCGCACCCCGCGTTTTCCAAACCAATTCATGGTCGACACCCCTTCCCCATGGAAGGGCATTCCCTGGCAATTTTCGAGATACCGACCCGGGATACAAAGATTCGCAACATTCTTTCACAAAATAGAACAAGATGTCCGCGCCGACGCGAACGAAACGCGTCAGGACCAAAGAGCGTCAGCATACACAAAGCAAGCGCTCCAGGTGCGCCACTTCAGGCGCGGGTCACCCCTGCCGCTCAAGTTACACCCACCGCTTAAAATACCGCTACTTCAAACCTGCCATGCCGCCGTGGACTCCCCGCTGTCACTCTCTCAATTCGATTACCACCTTCCCACCGAACTGATCGCCCAGGCCCCTCCCGATCGACGCACCGACAGCCGGCTGCTTCACCTGGATCCGCGGGGCGCCCTGCACGATCGGCGGTTCACGGAACTGCCCGGGTTGCTCAGACCGAACGACTTGCTGGTGTTCAACGACACGCGTGTCATCAAGGCCCGGCTGCGCGGCCACAAGGAGACGGGCGGCAAAGTGGAAGTTCTGATCGAACGCATCACCGGCCCACGCACGGCGCTCGCGCACATTCGCTCCAGCAAGTCGCCCAGGGCCGGCGCCCGCCTGACGCTGGCCGAGGCCTTCCAGGCGAACGTGACCGGCCGCCAGGGCGAACTGTTCGAGCTGGAATTTCCACAGCGAGTCCTCGATCTGCTGGAGCGCCATGGCACCACCCCGCTGCCGCCATACATCACGCACCAGGCCGATGCGCGCGATGAAGAACGCTACCAGACCGTCTATGCGCGCAAGCCCGGCGCCGTCGCGGCGCCCACCGCGGGACTGCACTTCGATGAGCTGCTGCTCGAGGAGATCGGCCGCCGCGGCATCGGCAGCGTCTTCATCACGCTGCATGTCGGCGCCGGAACATTCCAACCGGTACGCACCGACCGGATAGACCAGCATGTCATGCATTCCGAGCACTATGTCGTGCCCGTCGACACGCTCGCGCGGCTTGCCGCCACCCGGGCGGCGGGCGGACGCATCGTCGCGGTGGGAACCACCAGCGTGCGCGCGCTCGAATCCGTCGCGGCGAATGCGGACAACGCGGCTCCGGCGGAAGGCGACACGCGCCTGTTCATCACGCCCGGCTACCGGTTCAAGCGGGTCGACGCCCTGATCACCAACTTCCACCTCCCCCAGTCCACGCTGCTGATGCTGGTGTCCGCGCTCGCGGGGATGGAGCCCATACGCCGCGCGTATGCGCACGCCGTCGCGGCGCGCTACCGCTTCTTCAGCTACGGCGACGCCATGCTCATAGAATCCCCCACGCCGCCATGACTCTGGACTTCACGCTGCTTGCTACCGACGGCGCGGCCCGCCGTGGGCGCCTGGCGCTGCGCCATGGTGTCGTGGAGACGCCCGTTTTCATGCCGGTCGGCACCTACGGCAGTGTCAAGGCCATGCTGCCGCACGAGCTCGACGACATCGGCGCGCAAATCATTTTGGGCAACACCTTCCACCTCTGGCTACGCCCCGGCACCGACGTCATCGGCCGCCACGGCGGCCTGCACGCATTCATGGGCTGGCGGCGACCCATCCTGACCGATTCGGGCGGTTTCCAGGTATTCAGCCTGGACGGGCTGCGGAAAGTCACGGAAGAGGGGGTGCGCTTCGCCTCGCCCATAGACGGGAAGCGCCTGTTCCTGTCGCCGGAAGAATCGATGCGCATACAGCGTGCGCTGAACTCGGACATCGTCATGGTGCTGGACGAATGCACGCCCTACACGATCGACGGCCAACCGGCCACGCTCGACCAGGCCGCGCGCTCGATGCGCCTGTCGCTGCGCTGGGCGCGGCGTTCCCATGACGAATTCACCCTTTCGGAAAACCCCAACGCCTTGTTTGGTATCGTGCAAGGAGGCGTATTCGAAGCGCTGCGCGACGAATCGGCGGCGGGCCTGGCCGACCTGGGATTTCACGGGTACGCGATTGGCGGTCTGTCCGTGGGGGAGCCCAAAACCGAAATGCTGCGGGTGCTGGCCCACACCGCGCCGCGTCTGCCGGCGGGGGCCCCGCGGTACCTGATGGGCGTGGGCACCCCCGACGACCTGGTGGCGAGTGTCGCATCGGGCATCGACATGTTCGATTGCGTCATGCCCACGCGCAATGCGCGCAACGGCTGGCTGTTTACCCGCTTCGGCGACATCAAGATCCGCAACGCCCGCTACCGCGGCGACACGCGCCCGCTCGACGAAAGCTGTACCTGCCACACGTGCCGCAATTTTTCGCGGGCATACCTGCACCACCTGCAGCGCATGGGGGAAATCACCGGCGCGCGGCTCAATACCCTGCACAACTTGCACTATTATCTGAATCTGATGCGGGAAATGCGCGACGCCGTGGAAAAGCGCGAATTCGGCGCATGGCGGGCGCGTTTCCAGGAAGACCGCGCCGTTGGCATCCAATGACGTGGATGCCGGTACAATAGTGGGTTTATTGAAAACCTATTCGCGGAGCGCCGAATGTCCCTCGCCAGCACATTACAATCGATTACCGCCCAGGCCAGCGGGTCTGGGGGAGATGGGGAGAACGCGCTGATGGGCATGCTGCCCATCATCCTGATGTTCGTCATCTTGTATTTCCTGATGATCCGCCCCCAGATGAAGCGCCAGAAAGACCACCGCAACATGGTGGCCACCCTTTCCAAGGGTGACGAAGTCATCACATCGGGCGGCGTTTTGGGTAAAGTCACCAAGGTGGGCGACAATTACATCACCGTTGAAATCGGCTCGCTCTCCGACAAACCCATCGAAGCCGTCATGCAAAGGACCGCCATTACGTCGGTCCTGCCCAAGGGCACCATCAAGGCCCTGTAACCCACCGCCGCCCGGCGCGCCCCGGACGGCGCTCACGCCCCGCCACCTGGCCGACCATGAACCGCTATCCCCTTTGGAAGTACCTGACGGTACTCGCCGCGCTGCTCATAGGCATTCTGTACACGCTGCCCAATTTCTATGGCGAATCGCCGGCCGTGCAAATCGCGCCGGACAAGGCAACGGTGCGCGTCGACAACGGCACACTCGAGCGCGTGCAAGACGTCCTTGCTCAAAACGACATCCCCACCACTGGCGCGTTCTTCCAGCAGAATGGCCCCAACGGCACGGTGCGCGTCCGTTTCGCCAGCACCGACATCCAGCTCAAAGCCAAGGACATCCTGGCGAAGGCGCTCAACCCCGATCCCGACAATCACGAGTACACCGTTGCCCTGAACCTCATTTCATCGTCTCCCAACTGGCTCTCCATGCTCGGCGCCCATCCCATGTATCTGGGGCTGGACCTGCGCGGCGGCGTGCACTTCCTGCTGCAAGTGGACATGCACGGCGCGCTGACCGGGCGCTACGATTCGCTGGCCAGCGATATTCGATCCGCGCTGCGCGACGCCAACATCAAGACCTCGGGGGTCGAACGCAACGGGCTGGCGGTGCTGGCGAATTTCGACAGCGACAGTGCGCGCGACAGCGCCATCTCGGAATTGCGCCGCAGCGTGCAGAACATGCAGTTCGTCAAAGACCCGGTCGACAGCGGCAAATACCCGCTCACCGCCACGCTCACCAACGCGGCCGTCACCGAGGTGCAGACGAACGCCATCCGGCAGAACATGCAGACACTGCACAACCGCATCAACGAGCTTGGCGTGGCCGAACCCGTGATCCAGCAGCAGGGCGCCGACCGCATCGTCGTCGAGCTTCCCGGCATTCAGGACATCGCCAAGGCGAAGGAAATTCTCGGGCGAACGGCAACACTGCAAATCCGCATGGTCGACGATTCGCCCAGCGCCGTGGCAGCGCTCGATGCGGGCAAAGTGCCGTTCGGCCTCGAAAAATACACCGATACCGACGGCCGCCCACTGCTGCTGCGCCGCCAGGTCATCCTCACCGGCGAGAATCTGCAGGATGCGCAGGCGGGGCGCGACCCGCAAACCCAGGAACCCACCGTCAACCTCACGCTGGATGCCAAGGGCGCGCGCATCTTCCGCGACGTGACGCGCAACAATATCGGCAAGCGCATGGCCATCGTGCTCGTGGAAAACGGCAAGGGCCAGGTAGTGACCGCGCCGGTCATCCGCAGTGAAATCCCCGGCGGCCACGTGCAGATTTCCGGCGCCATGACCGCGCAAGAAGCAGCCGACACCGCCCTGCTTCTGCGCGCCGGCGCGCTGGCGGCCCCCATGAAGATCATTGGCGAGCGCACCATCGGCCCAAGCCTGGGCGCCGCCAACATCGCCAAGGGCTTCCACTCCACGCTCTGGGGCTTCACGGCGATCGCCATCTTCATCATTTTGTACTATCACCTGTTTGGCGCATTCTCCACCACCGGGCTGGCATTCAACGTGCTGCTGCTGCTGGCCGTGCTCTCGATGCTGCAGGCCACCCTCACCCTGCCGGGCATCGCCGCCATCGCACTCACGCTGGGCATGGCAATCGACTCCAACGTGCTCATCAACGAGCGCATCCGCGAGGAACTGCGGCTCGGGCTGCCACCGCAGCAGGCAATACACCTCGGGTTCCAGCGCGCCTGGGACACGATTTTCGACTCCAACCTCACCACGCTCATCGTCGGTCTTTCTCTGCTGGCGTTCGGCACGGGGCCAATCCGCGGTTTTGCCGTGGTGCACTGCATCGGCATCCTGACCTCGATGTTCTCCTCGGTGGTCGGCGTGCGCGCGCTCGCCAACCTGTGGTATGGGCGCCAGCGCAAGCTTAAAACCGTCTCCATCGGCGAAATCTGGATCCCCCACAAGGGAGACGCCAAGGAAAAAACCGGAACGACGCCGAAATCCGGAACGGCAGGCCGCCGCACGCGCGCCGACAATCCCACGAATTAGGTGCAAAACCATGGAATTTTTCCGCATCCACCGCACCATCCACTTCATGCGCCACGCGCTGGTGCTCAACATCGCCAG
This sequence comes from Candidimonas sp., assembly GCA_004298545.1. GTDB lineage: Bacteria > Pseudomonadota > Gammaproteobacteria > Burkholderiales > Burkholderiaceae_B > SCQX01. Next base: position 7,689 of record SCQX01000143.1, read on the forward strand.
CGTGATCATGTTCGTTCTGGCCGTGTTCTTCATCATCACGCGGGGGTTTCACCTGTCGATCGAATTCACGGGCGGCACCGTGATGGAAGTCCACTACGCCCAGACCACACAGCTCGAAGACGTTCGCAAAGTGATCGACACCCTGGGCTACCGGGATTACCAAGTCCAGAACTTCGGCACCTCGCAGGACGTGATCATCCGCCTGCCGTTGCGCGCCAAGGAAACCTCGTCGCAGCAGAGCCAGGTCGTCTTCAACGCGCTGAAAGCGCAAACTCCCCAGATGGAACTGCGCAGCGTGGAATTCGTCGGGCCGCAGGTGGGGCGGGAGCTGGTGCACAACGGCCTGATGGCGTTGCTGTGCGTGGTGATCGGCATCATGATCTACCTCGCCTTCCGGTTCGAGTGGAAGTTCGCCGTGTCCGGGGTGGTCGCCAACCTCCACGACGTGGTCATCATTCTTGGTTTCTTCGCATTCTTCCAGTGGGAATTCTCGTTGTCGGTCCTGGCCGGCGTATTGGCGGTGCTGGGCTACTCGGTGAACGAGTCGGTCATCATCATGGACCGGATCCGCGAGAATTTCCGCAAGCAGCGCAAGGCGTCGACGCGTGAAATCATCAACAGTTCCATCACCCAGACCATTTCGCGCACGATCATCACGCACGGCTCGACGCAGATGATGGTGCTCTCGATGCTCTTCTTCGGCGGCCCGTCGCTGCATTACTTCGCGCTGGCGCTGACCATCGGCATCTGCTTCGGCATCTACTCGTCGGTGTTCGTCGCGGCGGCGCTGGCAATGTGGATGGGCGTCAAACGCGAGGACATGATCAAGAAAGTGCGCAAGGACGATCCGCAAGCCGAGATCGCCTGACACCGCGCCGCCGCGGCAACCCGCGCACGGCGCCGCACCCGGCTCACGGCGGGTAAAATACCCGCTTCCACCACCCAGCCCCCGGGGTCCCACCCGTCACGGCAGCCATCATGCAAGACACCTCCTCACAAACGCCCACCGGCGCGGCCACCGGCGGCGCGACACCAGCCCTGCCGGCGCACAAGCTGTTCATCCGCACCTTCGGCTGTCAGATGAACGAGTATGATTCGGGCAAAATGGCGGACATCCTGCGCGTCAACCAGGGGCTTGAACTCACCGACCGCCCGGAAGACGCCGACGTCATTCTCTTCAACACCTGTTCGGTGCGCGAGAAGGCGCAGGAAAAAGTATTTTCCGATCTTGGGCGCGTACGCCACCTGAAGGACGACAACCCCAACCTGATCATCGGCGTGGGCGGCTGCGTGGCAAGCCAGGAGGGCGAGGCCATCGTCAGGCGCGCGCCCTACGTGGATGTGGTGTTCGGCCCCCAGACGCTGCACCGCCTGCCGGAAATGATCACGCGGCGACGGGCGACCGGCATGCCGCAAGTCGACGTGCGCTTCCCCGAAATCGAAAAGTTCGACGCCATGCCGCCGGCGCGCGTGGAAGGCCCCACCGCCTTCGTCTCCATCATGGAAGGGTGCAGCAAATATTGCAGCTTCTGTGTCGTGCCTTACACCCGCGGCGAAGAGGTGTCGCGCCCCTTCGACGATGTGCTGGTCGAGGTGGCCGACCTGGCCGACCAGGGCGTGCGCGAAGTGACGCTGCTTGGGCAGAACGTCAACGCCTACCGGGGCCCCATGGGCGACACGAACGAAATCGCCGACCTCGCCATGCTGCTGGAGTACGTGCACGAAATTCCGGGTATCGAACGCATCCGCTACACGACCTCGCATCCGAAAGAAATGACGTCGCGCCTGATTCAGGCGCACGCCACGCTGGACAAACTGGTTCCCTTCCTGCACCTTCCGGTGCAGTCTGGCAGCGACCGCATCCTGGCCAAGATGAAGCGCGGCTACAGCACGCTGGAATACAAATCCATCATCGGGCGCCTGCGCGCGGCGCGCCCGGGGCTTACCCTGTCGTCCGATTTCATCGTGGGCTTCCCGGGCGAGGACGAGGCCGAATTCGAGAAAACCCTGAACCTGATCCGCGACGTGGGTTTCGATCAGGCCTATTCCTTCGTCTATTCGCCGCGCCCGGGCACGCCCGCCGCCAATCTGCGTGACGGCACGCCACAGGCCGTGAAGTTCGATCGCCTGCACCGGCTCCAGGCCCTGATCACCGAGCAGGCCGGCCAGATCGCACAAGCCATGGTCGGCACGACCCAGCGCATTCTCGTGGAAAAGCCCTCGCGCCGCGATTCCCGCGAACTGACCGGCCGCACCGCCGACAACCGCATCGTCAACTTCCCCGGCCACCCCCGCCTCATCGGCCACATGGTCGACATCCGCATCACCCAAGCCCTCACCAACTCCCTGCGCGGCGAAATCCCCCCCGAACCCGGCGTCGCAAAGGAGGGGGCATAGCGTGCCCGCCCGGCCGCCCGAAGGGCACGCGTCCCGAAATATCTCTGAAGGGCGAGCGCCCGCAACCGTCATCGAACTGAGCGGTGACAACACCCATCTGTTGAACCTTTGCGGCCCGCTCGATGAAAACCTCAAGCAGCTCGCGCGCGCCTTCGATGTCAAACTGAGTCGCCGCGGCGCGCGCGTATCCCTACGCGGCAATCAGGCCAGCCAGGCGGGTGACGCGCTGAAATGGTTCCACCACCGTGCCGGGCGCCAGGCGCTGTCGGTCGACGATATCCAGCTCGGCCTGATCGAGCTCGGCGCGCGCCACCCCCAGCGCGGTGGCGCGCGCGCCACCGCTTCCACAACCGGCCGCGACGGCGGCCTGGCGCTGCGCACCCGCAAAAGCGACCTGCGGCCACGCACCCCGCGCCAAGCCGACTATCTGAACAACATCCTGAAGAACGACATCACCTTCGGCTACGGTCCGGCGGGCACGGGCAAGACCTGGCTCGCCGTCGCGTGCGCCATCGATGCCCTGGAACGCGAGACGGTCGAACGGCTGATCCTCACGCGGCCAGCGGTCGAAGCCGGTGAGCGCCTGGGCTTTCTGCCAGGCGACCTGGCGCAAAAAGTGGACCCCTACTTACGGCCCCTGTTCGACGCGCTCTACGACCTGATGGGTTTCGACCGCGTCCAGCGGCTGCTGGAAAAGCAGACGATCGAAATCGCGCCCCTCGCATACATGCGCGGGCGCACGCTCAATCACGCATTCGTCATTCTGGACGAGGCGCAGAACACGACGCCTGAACAGATGAAGATGTTCCTCACCCGCATCGGTTTCGGCAGCAAGGCGGTCATCAACGGGGATCCGTCGCAAGTCGATCTCCCGCACGGCCAGCGCAGCGGGCTGCGCCACGCCATCCGCCTGCTGGCGCAAGTGGCGGGCATCGCCACGACACAGTTCACCAGCCGCGACGTCGTGCGCCACCCGCTCGTGGCACGTATCGTCGATGCCTACGAACAGGAAGCCACCAAAGAGAAACGGCGCTGATCACGATGCCCGCCACGCCACTCTCGCTTACGGTGCAGTATGGCATTCAAGTACCCGAGCTTCCGCGCTGGCGCCTGCGCCGCTGGGTTGCGGCGGCGGTGCGGGACGCCGCGGCCGCGCCCCCCTATCCCTTTCAGGCGGTGGATCTCACCCTGCGCCTCGTGGATGCGGAGGAGGCGCGCGGGTTGAACCACGAATTTCGCCACCGCGATTACGCCACCAACGTGCTGACCTTCGAATACGGCACCGATGCGCGGGGAACCGCGCACGGCGACATCATCCTGTGCGCGCCCGTGCTGCGCCGGGAAGCGGCCGCGCAGCGCAAACCGCTGCTGGCCCATGCGGCCCATCTGACCATCCACGGTGTTCTGCACGCACTCGGCCACGACCACATCGACGCCGCCGAAGCCCGCGCCATGGAAGGCCTGGAAACGCGCATTCTCGCCCGCATGGGCATTGCCAACCCTTACGCCGATTGATTTCGGTTATGCTAAAAACTCTACGAACTTGCCCTGTGCGCAATGCCAGAACCCAACTCTTCCGACACCGGGCCCAGATCGGCCAAACACCCCAACAAATCGCTCTTTGCCCGCTTTCTGTCCTTCGTGCATCCCGAGCCCGCCGACCGCGAGGACATCAAGGCGGTGCTCGACGCGGCGCATGATCGCCATGTGCTCGACGGCGAATCGTACGCCATGATCGCGGGCGCGCTCGACGTGGTCAACCAAACCGTCGCCGACATCATGGTCCCGCATTCGAAGATGGACATGCTCGACATCGCCAAACCGCTGACCGAGCTGCTGCCTGAAATCATCGAATCGGGCCATTCCCGCTTTCCCGTCTACGAAACCGACCGCGACAATATCGTCGGCCTCCTATTGGCGAAAGACCTTCTGCTGTCGATCGCCAACCCATCACTGGACCTGCACCCGTTGATACGGCCCGCTGTGTTCATTCCCGAAACCAAGCGGCTGAATATACTTTTGCACGATTTCCGCAGCAGCCACAATCATCTCGCAATCGTCATCGACGAACATGGCGGTACCTCGGGGCTCGTCACCATGGAAGACGTACTCGAACAGATCGTGGGCGACATCGAGGACGAATACGACGACGACAACGAAACGACTATCTTCAAGACCGGCGACAATAGCTGGCGCGCCATGGGCATCACCGAAATCGACGACTTCAACCGCGAATTTCAAACGGATCTGCCGCATGAAGACTACGACACGCTGGGCGGCTGGCTGGCGGCGGAACTCGAACGCATCCCGCATCGCGGCGACAGCATCACCCGCAGCGGCCTGAATTTCACCGTGGTCGGCGCCGACGCCAAACGCGTGCTCTGGCTGCACGTGCAAAAAGCCGGCAACGAACCGCCGCCTCCGGCACTCTGACGGGTCGCCGCGTCTTGACCCGCACTACGTTTCGCGAATGGCGCGCGCTGGCTCCGGTTGCCGCCGGGTGCATCCACGCGCTGTGCTTCGCGCCGGGGCCGCTGCCCGCGCTGGCGCTACCCTACGTCGAACTGTTCAGCCTGGCCGTCCTGGCCTATATCGTCTTCACGTCGCACACCGTTCGTCGCGCCGCCTGGGCCACCTTCCTGTTCGGCCTGGGCAACTTCACGCTTGGGCTGTACTGGATCTTCGTCAGCGTGCACGACTACGGCGGCCTGGCCACGCCCCTGTCGGTCGCCGCCGTCGTGCTGCTGGCCGCCGCCTCGTCCCTGTACCTTGTACTGGCCGCCGCGCTGGCGCGCTGGCTTGCGGCGCCCGTATTGCCCGTTCCGCAAAACTGGCGTCTGCATGCGCTGACCGGCGCGGTGTGGGCGTCGGCATGGACCGGGGCCGAATGGCTGCGCGGCACGCTGTTCACCGGGTTCCCGTGGATGAACATCGGGTACGCTCACCTGGACGGCGTCCTGGCGCCCTGGGCGCCTGTCGTGGGGGTGTATGGTGTCGCATGGCTGGCGGCGTTTGCCGCCGGTGCCATCGCATTGTTCGCGGCTGCGGCGAACAC
>SCQX01000144.1 GCA_004298545.1 Candidimonas sp.
GTTGAAATCCTGTGTAAGCGCATGCAGAATTGGGCACGTGGCCAGTTCTCCGCGACCGGGACACGCCGCGATCAGCAGGTTCAAACCATCGCGCATCCGCTGTAATTCCTCGATGCGCAAGTTCAGTTTTTGCAAACGCACCTGCGCGCGTTCCTTGACGCCGCGCACACCGCGTTCGTGGTCGGCCGACAGGGCCAGCAGTTCGCGGATGTCGTCGAGCGTGAAGCCAAGCGCTTTCGCGTGGCGGATGAATTTCAGGCGGTCTATCGCCACCTCGTCATAATCGCGGTAGCCCGAATCGCGGCGGCGTGGCGGTGACAGCAGGCGTTCCCTTTCGTAATAGCGGATCGTGTCGATCGTCACGCCCGCGCGCCGCGCCACGGCGCCTATGGTGAGATGCGGAATGTTTTGCGTATCCATGCAGGCAGTTTAAACCTTGGACTCTGGTCCAGAGTCAATCCGACGTCGGGCGCGCGACGGTGAGTTACTCGACCCTCTCGCGTGGCGATAAAGGCTTACCCCAGTGATTGGGTTTACCATAAGGGGCTTGGCGAGAGTTGTACGACACAGGCGCTGGCAAGTCCTCGCATCGAAGCCTGCGCACCCGTCGAAACCCAGCCGCTCATCAAATGATATCGATCCGCCATCTGAAACGCACCCTTATCGTGGTCGCGGCAACGTTCAGCCTGCTGTTCGCGCAGCTGGCCGCGGCGGCTTACGTGTGTTCCGGCACCGCGGGGGTCTCGCAGCCGTCATCGGTCATCGGGGATACGGCGCCGTGCGGCGCCGATGCGCTATCGAGCTGCAATCATCTGGATACGACACAAACCGCGTTATGCGCCGCGCAGGCGCACGCAAGTCGTGAAATCGCGCCTGACATCCGAACGTCGACACCGCTGGTGGCTGCGCCAAGCCCTTGGCCGTCAATCTTCCCCTCGGCGCCGGACGATACGCTCTGGCAACTTCCCCGCCGCACCCCTCCGGGTATGACGCGGGCCATCTCCCCCGCGCTATCGATACGCAACTGCTGCTATCGAATCTGATTCACGGCTCCCCATGGCGGCCCGCCAGATGTGCCTGGTGGGTCGCCCACCGGTCGAATGCCGACGCGCGGAATGACGCTTGCGATCGGCTGCAAGCAACGATGCAATCGGGTGCGTACTCTTGCCGGCCGCGGTTCCCTTCGCGGCCCCGCACCGATTCAATGAACGGAGCAATCACACGACCGTACCGTCGCTGAACCTCCGAGGATAATTGCAATGAAAAGATTCGAACCCATCAGCCGCCGGCATTTCCTGAGCGGCACGGGTCTCGCCGCCATGTCGCTGCTGGCCGGGCTGCCGATGATATCGGCTCGCGCCCAGACCAAGACACCCTTCGAGCCCGACCTGGCGCTGGAACTGACGGCGCGTGTGCGCAAGCTGGCACTGCGCGCGGGATCGGCAACCACCGTATGGTCTTACGACGCCAAGGTGCTCAAAGGCGACCCGGCCAGCGTACTGGCACACGCCGACAGCACCCTGGGCCCAACGCTGCGCGTCCGCCGGGGCCAAAAGCTGCGCATCGATTTCATCAACGCGATCGATCAGCCGAGCATCGTCAACTGGCATGGTCTGCACGTACCGGCGGACATGATGGGGCTGCCGCGTTACGAGGTCGCACCCGGCAAACGCTACCGCTACGAATTCCAGGTCGACGATCGCGCGGGTACCTATTGGTACCACGCTATGACGGCCGGCCATACCCCCGAACAGGTCTATTTCGGCCTGGCTGGCTTGCTGATCGTGAGTGACGACGACGAGGCCGCCTTGCCGCTGCCCCGCGGCGAGTACGACGTACCCATCGTCATCCAGGATCGCACCTGGGGCCGCGACGGCCAGCTGCATTACCTTCCCGGCACCGGCCCCACGGCATCGCAGGGCCAGCCGGCCGACGGCGGTTCCCCCAGCCGCGGCGGGATGATGGG
>SCQX01000145.1 GCA_004298545.1 Candidimonas sp.
ATCGAACCCTCGACCTTCGCATTGCGAACGCGACGCTCTCCCAGCTGAGCTACGTCCCCGAAGCTGCGCATTTTAGCAGACTCCATACGGGCGCGCTGCGAGCGGCGCGGCGCGAATGGGGCGCCCGCGAGCGGTGCCGGCGGCGGCGCCACGCCGGTCAGTCAACCGACACCCCCGGCGCGCCTTCCGTCATCTCGCCGATCACGATGGCGTGGTGGAATCCGTCCGCCTTCAGCCGGGCCAGCACTGGCCCGGCCGCGTCGGCTGCGCAGCTGATCAGCAGGCCGCCGGAGGTCTGCGGATCGGTCAGCAGGGTGCGCGCGGTATCGGTCAGATCGGCTCCCAGGGTAACCTGGTGCCCGTACGATGCCCAGTTGCGCGTCGAGGCGCCGGTTGAGAGACCCGCTTCCACGTAGTCGCGCGCGGGGCCCAGCCACGGCAGTGCGGCGTAGCGCAGCCTTGCGCGCAGTTTTGCGCCCGTGCACAGCTCCAGCGTGTGGCCCAGCAGCCCGAAGCCGGTGACGTCGGTCATCGCGTGCACGCCGGGCAGGCGCGCGAGCGCCGGACCGCTGCGATTGAGCTGCGTCGTCGAGGCGATCATCGTCTGGTAGGCGTCGTCGTCGAGGCGGTTCTTCTTCAGGGCCGCGGAAAGAATGCCTACGCCCAGCGCCTTGCTCAGGATGAGCACGTCGCCGGCGCGCGCGTCGCGGTTGCGCGTCAGGTGGTCGGGGTGCACCACGCCCAGCGCCGCCAGGCCATAGATGGGCTCCACCGAGTCGATGGAGTGGCCGCCGGCAATGGGGATGCCGGCCTCGGCGCAGAGGCTGTCTCCGCCGCGCAGGACGCTGGCGATGGTGTCGCGCGGCAGCACGTTGATCGGCATACCCACCAGCGCAAGCGCCAGGATTGGAGTGCCGCCCATGGCGTAGACGTCCGACAACGCATTGGCGGCGGCGATGCGGCCGAAATCGTAGGGGTCATCGACGATCGGCATGAAAAAGTCGGTCGTGGCGACGATTGCCTGCTCGTCGTTGAGGCGATAGACCGCGGCATCGTCGGCGGTTTCCGCGCCTACCAGCAGGTTCGGAAATGCTTGCGTCTGGGGAAGACTCTTCAGCAGTTCCGCGAGAACGCTGGGGGATATTTTGCAGCCGCAGCCGCCTCCGTGTGACAGTTCGGTGAGTCGCGGGAATTCTGAAACGGCGGAAGTCATGAAAAGTACTCCGAAACACGGGCTAACAGTGCCCCCGCCTGCGCGCAAACGTCGTCGTCGCGCGGGCGGAAGTCGAATGGCAGGGCGCCGGCAAGTTTGTGCAGACTGTGCGCGCTGCTGCGTTTGTAGGAAGGGTCGTAGTGTTGCACGATCAGTTCGCGAAACAGGTCCGTCCGCGCATCGGCGTCGACCATTGCTTGCCATCGGCGGATGACGTCGTGGCCGCGCAGCACGGTCAGTTGCCGCAGCAGCTGTTTGAAGGCCGGCCGGTCGTGGAACAGGTGGGCGTAGTCTTCCAGCAGGAAATCGACCCGCTGGTCGACGGTGGCGCGCACGTCCACGCAGTCGCCCTGGCGGTAGCTGTCGAGCAGGGCGTTGGGAAGCGTGATCCGGCCGATGCGCTGGCTCTCCGCCTCGACGAACACGGAGCGGGCCGGGTCCAGCGCAGAGAGCGCCACCACCAGGGCCGATTCGAACGCCTTTTGCGAGGGTTGCGCCTGATCCGGCCAGGCGCCCAGCAGCGAGCCGCGATGCCGCGACAGGCCTTCCAGGTCGAGGGTCTGGGCGCCGTTTTGTGCAAGCGCTGCCAGCAGGCGCGTCTTGCCCGACCCCGTGCGGCCGGCAAGCACGATGTAGTGGAATTGCGCCGGCAGCCGTTCCAGGCTTTGCAGCACGTGGCGGCGATAAGTCTTGTAGCCGCCCTCGAGCTGGAAGGCGCGCCAGCCGATCATGTTGAACCAGGCCGTCATGGAACCCGAGCGCTTGCCGCCGCGCCAGCAGTACACCAGCGGGCGCCACTGGCGCGGGCGGTCGGCGAAAAGCGTCTCGATGTGCCGCGCGACATTGCGCGCAACCATCGCGGCGCCCAGGCGCGTCGCCTCGAATGGCGCGGTCTTGTACAGGGTGCCGATCGTCACGCGCTGCGCGTTGTCCAGAACCGGCGCGTTGATGGCGCCCGGCATGTGGTCCTCCTCGAATTCGGCGGGCGTGCGCACGTCGATGATTTCGTCGAATTCGCCGATGCGGTCCAGGGTGGTGAGATAAGGAATCACTGCGTGTTGATGAGTGGTCGCGCATCGCCCGGACAAGCCCCGACGGTGCGCGTGTAGTCGTCGAATCGCTCAATTTTAAGCGTGTCACACGCTTTGATGCCTGGTGCCTGGCTCG
>SCQX01000146.1 GCA_004298545.1 Candidimonas sp.
GTCATCCAAAAAACCTCTTCCCCCACAGCCATGTCATTCTCCAAATTCAAGCACTCGACATCACCGAAGCGAATGCGCATCGGTGACAGACCTGTCTGCGTCAGGGCGCGGGCGTGTTGCCCGCCCCCAGATCCCAATACAACCCCGCCATGATGCCCAGCGCTTCACGCATCAACCGGACGGGCAGATGTTCATCGGGGGCGTGCTGTGAACAACCCAGATACGAATGGGGAACCCACAGCGTGCGCAAGCCCAATGACTCGGCAAATACATCGTTTGGCAACGATCCCCCCTGGCTTGGCAACAACGCCGGCCGCTTGCCGCTGCTGGTCGCGATGGATGACAGCGTCCACGGCACCCAGGGATCTTCCGGATTCAGCCGGGTGGCGCGAAAGAAGCCGTCGCGCGTGCGTTCAACGTTCACCATGGCAAAGCCACGCCGGTCGAGATGCCTGCGCAACGCGGGCAGGATCCGTTCGGGATCGACGCCGACCACGTAACGCAACTGGCAGCGCGCCCACGCCCGCGGTGGAATCGCATTGACCGGCATGGCGGGGTTGCCGGTCTCGAAGGCCAGCACCTCGAAGGAACTCCAGCCACTCATCTTCTCCGCCGGCGTCAAGCCGGATTCCCCCCACCCGGGCTCCACGCGAGGCCCGCCAGTGCCGGCATCTATCTCGCACGCCGACAGCGCCGCGCTGACCGACGCGGGAATTCCATCGGGAACCCACTCGGGGATCAATATCTGGCCCGTCGATGACGTGATGCTGGCCAACGCATGCGCCAGCTGAATGCCGGGGTTCGAAATGAGCCCGCCCCAATTTCCCGAATGGTGCCCGCCAGGCCGCGCATCGATGGACAGGTCGAAATTCAAACAGCCGCGGCTTCCCAGAAACAGCAACGGCTGGTTTTCGCTCATTCTGGGGCCGTCGGACGCCAACAGCAGATCCGCCCGCAGAAGGTTCCGTTCCCGCCCGCAAACATCGGCCAGCCCGGGCGACCCTGTCTCTTCGCCCATCTCGATCAAATACTTCGCATTGAACCCAAGGCGACCCCGTGCGTTCAACACGGCGCGCAAGGCTTCCATGTTGATCGAATGCTGGCCCTTGTTGTCGGCAATGCCGCGCCCGTACCAGCGGCCGTCACGCTCCACCAGCTTCCACGGCTCCAGCCCCGGCGACCACGCCGGCGCCATGCCACGCACGACATCGCCATGACCATAGCCGAGGACGGTGGGCAATTCGTCGCGCTCCATGCGCTGCGCATACAAAAATGACGCTTTCCCTGCTGAATCGGCAAGTACACGACATTCGAACCCCATCGACTCGAACGCCGGCCGAAGATTACTGCACAAGTAATCCGTGAGAACGTCCCGCCGCTCGGGGTTCTGACTCTCGGTGGGGTACGCTATGCGCTCCGCCAGAATCGCCTTGAATTCCCCCGAATCGAAACGATCTCCCACCCATGCAATTGCATCGTCACGGCTCATGAACACCGCCTCCACACGAAATGCCGCGAGCCCGCTGGCACGGGCTGCGGACCGCCGCCCATGCCACGGGCACGGCCATCAATCCCCGTCCACGGCCGCCAATATCCGCTTGAAAAGATTGTCGGCAAACGCGGAATCGAGCCAACGGATAATGACGACCATCTCGCGCTCCGGTTCGATCCAGCAAAACGAACTGCCCGCGCCTATGCCGAAATAACTGGTGGCCGGCACGCTAGGAAATATCGCGTGATCCGTGTTCAGCCATACCAGGTATCCGTAGTACGGCGCAATGCCGCAGGGTGTGCGCATGCGCTCGATCCACTCTGCCGACAAAACCCGTTGTCCATTGGCCCGCCCGCCGTTGAGCAGCATTTGGCCTATCCGCGCCTGATCTTCGGCGCTGATGGACAACCCGCCGCCCCAATGCGTACCGCCCGGTACGGACTGCACGCGGTGGCCCTTGATTTCCACCCAGGAATTATCGTAACCGTCCCAGCGCCAGTCGTTCGTCGCGCCGACCGGCCGCATGATGGCTTCGCCGAAGACTTCCGCCAAAGAATGGCCGAACAGATGCAGAAGCGCCAGTGAAAACTGGTTGATCCGTACATCGTTGTATTCCCAATAGCTTCCTGGCGCGAGCGTGGCGCGCAAATCCCCTTTTTTGCCATCGGGCTTGCGCCCGAAAGTGACCGCGCGGTAGTGGTCCGCCTGATCGGAAAAGCCGAAGCACGTGCCGCGCCACTCACTGGTCTGCTGCAGCATATGCTCCCACGTCACCTCGCGGTTTCTCCCGTCGTCGAAACCAATGCCGGGCAGGCGCGCGCGTATCGGCTCGTGCACGTCTGGCAACAGGCCACGGTCATGCGCCACCCCCGCCAGCAGCGACAGATACGTTTTGGCAATGCTGAACGTCAGGTCGGCTCGCCTTGGCTCGCCCCAGGACGCCACCGTCCTGCCCGCCAGGACGACGACCCCCGAATTGGGTCCGCGCGAATGAACCGGCCCCAGCAAACGGTTCCACGGCGGCGGATCGGAGCGGTGAACGCCCCAGTTATCGGTGACTTCCCTATCCCACGACGACTCGTGGTCGACCGAGAATCGAATCGCCTCTTCCATCAATTTGTCATTCATTCACAACCCTCTTTGCGTAGCGTTGCCGTGTCCCGCCGGCGTCATGGTTTCCCGCCGGCCTCATATTTGCCGTGTCCTGTCGATGTCACATTCACCGTGTCACGGAATTCACACCACCGGTTCCGAATACGGGGCCGCATCCGGCAAACGCTGCCCGGCTTTGGGCACCAGCATGGCATCGAGCAGCGTTCGCGTATAAGGATGACGCGCAGCGTTGAAGATTTCATCGGTCGTTCCGTATTCGACGATTTTGCCCGCATACATCACCGCGACGCGATGCGCCAGATGGTTGATCACCGCAAGATTGTGACTGATGAGGACAATCGTGAGGTTGAAGCGCTGCTTGAGCGAATCAATCAGATTCAAGACCTGCGCCTGCACCGAAACATCGAGCGCGGAGGTCGGCTCGTCACAGATGAGGATTTTCGGCCGAATCGCCAGGGCGCGCGCGATGGCGACCCGCTGCCGCTGCCCGCCCGACATCTGCGCGGGATACGCGCTGACCAGATGCGGCGGCAGCCCCACGGCGTTCATCAACTCGCGCACACGCTCGCGGCGGGCGCGGCTGGTGC
>SCQX01000147.1 GCA_004298545.1 Candidimonas sp.
CCACCACCGAAAAACCGCACGTCGATACCGCTTGGGTGCCACATGCCGGCAATCACGACCGTGTCTGGGAAACTGCGGCAGCAATCACAATATGAATTTTGAATTCAAAAATATACGCTGACAAAAATCAGAAAAAAAGAAAAATTTCACGTCTTCGATCAGCGTTTACCCTAGGTGCAATCGGACGGAATGCAAGCGTTGCCGCGCCCTACGCACCTGGCTACCGCACCCGCCGACAGATGCTGGGCACCTCAGGCTACAGAATCAATAACACCGGTCGAGCAGGCGGCTACCTCGTCGAAATACAAAATCACAAATAAACAGCCAACAATCATAATCACAATAGTTGACAGGAAGCTTAGCCGCGAGGCGCACGTTCGCTGATACACTCGCAAGTGTCGCGAACCGGCGGGGGTTTCCGCGTCGCGGCAATTCCGGCGACGCCAGCAATACCCGCATCGACACTCTCGAACATGCGCTCCAATCGCATACCAACCGACCCGCCCATGATGGCCGCGCGCCTTCCCCTTCCCTACGATTACACCCGCGTCGAAGCGGCAGTGCTGGCGTACGTGCCGCGCTGGCGCGCAAGCGGGTTCGATGCCGTGGTGGCGATCGCGCGCGGTGGGCTGATTCCCGGCGTGATGGCGGCCGCAGCGCTCGATGTTCCGTTGTTCGCGATGTCCTATGCGCGCTCCGAGCGCCGCGCCTCGTGGCGCACGATCGCGCAGCCACCGCCGGCGAGCCGGCTGCTGCTGGTGGAGGACATCGCGGGACGCGGGACCACCCTGGCCGACTGCCTGGCGTTTCTACGCCGCGCCGGCCACGAGGTTGCGGTCTTCACCCTTGCCTACGACACCGAGTCACGCATTCATCCCGACTACGGGCAAGAAATGCCACCGGGTCGCGCGGCCTGGTTTCCCTGGGAGCGCGAGTCCGTCACCAATGCATTCGCGGCCACCGGCAATCAGCCGGACCGGCCGCTGTCCGAGTACGCGTCGTGGGCCATCGATCTCGATGGTGTGCTCCTGCGCGATCTTCCCGCGGCTGACTACGCGCACGACCTCGACGCAACACTCCTGCGGCGCGATGCGCTTGAACCACGGGCCATGCTGCCCAAACTCGAACTGGGCCGCATCGCCATCGTCACCGGCCGCCCCGAGTGCGACCGCGCACGCACCCGCGCATGGCTCGATCGGCACGGCTTCCGCGGGCCGCTGGCAATGCGCGACCCAGAACGCCACGACCCCGCGCACGTCACCGCCAGCAAGGTCGAAGCAATCCTTGCGGGACACCACACCCATTTTCTCGAGAGCAGCCCCACACAGGCCATCGCCATCGCGACGCGGCTCCAGGTGGCGCGCATCTTCTGGTGGGACGGGTCGCGCCCAATTGCGATAACCGCCAGCGCGGTCGACGGCACGCCAATCTGAACGACCGCCACTGCCCGCGGTGAAGACGGCGTCCGCGTACAGCGACGCGCGGTCTTCAACACACTCTTACAATCCATTATCATTTATTCAGTTTTCGCGACGTGGCGCCGCGCGAACGCGGTCCGTTCGAACCGAAAAGGAGAAACTCTTGCCCGCCCTATCAAAAATGACCTGCGTGGAAGACTTCCGCAAGGTGGCGCGCCGGCGCGTGCCGCGCATGTTCTACGATTACGCCGATACGGGCTCCTGGACGGAAGGCACCTACCACGCCAATGAGCGCGACTTCAAACGGTTGAAGCTGCGCCAGCAGGTTGCCGTCAACATCGAGCATCGCAGCCTGCGCACCACCATGGTGGGCACCAACGTTGCCATGCCGGTGGCCATCGCGCCCACGGGGCTGACCGGCATGCAGCACGCGGACGGCGAAATCCTGGGCGCCAAGGCGGCGGAAAAATTCGGCATTCCGTTCACGCTCTCGACCATGAGCATCTGTTCGATCGAAGACATAGCCGCCCATACGCACAAGCCGTTCTGGCTCCAGCTCTATGTGATGCGCGACAAAGACTTCCTCGCCGGCCTGATCGACCGCGCCAAGGCGGCGAATTGTTCGGCGCTCGTGCTGACACTCGACCTGCAGGTGCTTGGCCAGCGCAACAAAGACATCAAGAACGGCTTGTCGACGCCGCCCAAG
>SCQX01000148.1 GCA_004298545.1 Candidimonas sp.
TTGATCACCTCGGCCCCCAGATCGGCAAACAGCTGGGTGGCCCACGGCCCGGCCAGGACTCTCGTCAAATCCAGCACCCGCAAATGTTCCAGCGCACCACTCATGAAATTGCTCGCTCAATATCAATTTTGGACGAAACCCACGACAGCGCCACACTAGCCCAAAGCCGTATCCAGAAACATCATCACCGCGAATCCCGCCATCAAACCCACCGTTGCCGCCGTCTGATGGCCGTTGCGATGCGTCTCGGGGATGACTTCATGAGACACCACGAAAATCATCGCCCCCGCGGCCAAGCCCAGGCCGATCGGGTACGCGGCGGGCAAACCGCTGGCTATCCCGACGCCGAGCAGTGCGCCCAACGGTTCCATCAAACCGGAACCAATGGCGATGAGGATCGAAGAAAACAGCGGTTGACCAATGGCGCGCAGCGCCAGAACCACCGCCAGGCCTTCCGGAATGTCCTGAATGGCAATGGCCACCGTCAACGGCAGGCCGACCGCCAGGTCCCCATGCGCAAAACTGACGCCGATCGCCATGCCTTCGGGCAAGTTGTGCAAAATGATTGCCAGCACAAAAAGCCACACGCCGCCGATTCGCCTGTCGGCGGGGCCGTACACCCCCGTGCTCTCATGCGCATGGGGCGTGAAATAATCCAGCCCCAGCATCAGCAGCACCCCGAGGGCCAACCCGAAAACCACGACGAGCGCGCCGCCGACGCTGCTGTTCAACAACGCGCGCGCCGACTCCAGCCCCGGCAATATCAGCGAAAAGGAACTTGCCGCCAGCATCATGCCGGCGGCGAATCCCAGCATGCAGTCGTTCGTGCGCACCTCGACCGCGCGCACTGCCAGGGCCAGAAGCGCACCCAATGCGGTCGCCCCGAAACCAGCGGCGCCACCAATGACGGCATAACCGAGGTAGTCGCGATTCTCGCCGGAAAATGCTTCCACGCCCGTGATGAGCAGCAGTGCGAGCACCACCAGAACGGCCAGCAGCAATCCCGCCGCGACACTGCGATGCCCGCGTAGCTGATTGCGCCAAGCCTGTGCGAAAGAGAGCGGTGATGCCTGATAGTCGTTGCTTGCCATTTTGGCCCCGGTTTTCTACAAGTAATGGCGCCAGTGTGCCTATGCTCGTGCTCGTGTGCCGGTACGCGGCACACTATAGGGTTCCGTGTGCTTGCGCGTCAGGCCGCGCGCCCCCGGTTGAAATGGCGCGGTTCATTTCGCATCGGAAGCGTCATGATTTTTGAGTTCCGCAAACTTCGCCGCCATCGTCGGGTTGCCTCGGGTCAGCTTCTTGATCGTGAGGTCCTCGGCCTTGTCATTCGCGAGCCGCAGATTGTTCGCCGACTTGTAAAGCGCGTCCTTCGTTTTCTCCAAATCCTTGATGGCCTCGTCGATACGCTTGACGGCTTCCTCGAACCCATCGGAGGCAAGACGCCAATTCCGGCCAAACGCGGTCTTGAAGTCGTCCAGCTGCGTCTCGAATCGGGTGATATCGAGGTTCTGCGCCCTGACAAGCGCCAGTTCCGACTTGTAAGCCAGCGACTTCATCGCGGCATTGCGCAGCAGCGTGATGATGGCAATGAAGAACTGCGGTCGAACGACATACATTTTCGGGTAACGATGGAACACATCGACGATCCCGGTGTTGTACAGCTCACTGTCGGGCTCAAGCAGCGAGACCAGCACCGCGTACTCGCATCCTTTTTCAGTGCGGTCCTTGTCGAGCTCCTTGAGGAAGTCTTCATTCCTTTTCTTGGTGGCGGTCTCGTCATTCTCGTTCTTCATCTCGAACATGATGGAGACGATTTCGGTGCCATCTCCATCCATGTCGCGGAAGATGTAGTCGCCCTTGCTGCCGCTGCGCGCGTCGTTGTCCTTCTCGAAGTACGCTCTTGGGAAGGCGGTCGCGCGAAGACGATTGAACTCGGTTTCGCAGTGCTGTTCAAGGGTTTCGCCAACCATTTTGGTCGATAGCCTGGCCTTCATGTCCCGCAGGCGCTCGATCATGTCGTCACGGTCTTTGATCTGTGTCTCGTACCTTTCCTTCAGGGATCTCTCGGCAAGAAGTTTTTCAAGTTCCGCCCGCCGCAAGCCGTTCTTCAGTTCGTCGCGTTCTTTTTCCACCACCCCCAGCGCCTCGGCCACCGCGAGTTTTTGCGCAACCTCACCGGCACGGAGCGTGGCCTTCAGTTCCTGGATCTCGGCATCCTTGACAGCGGCGGCCCGCTGCAATTCGCTGGCACTCCTGGCTTGGGCGAGTTCGACCGCGTTGCGTTTGTCCCGTTCGGCCAACTCCAGCCGTTCATGCAACTGCTTCTCGAAATCGCCATCACGAACTTGCTTCAGAATGTCCGCGTATCCGGCCTCATCGATCTTGAATGCTTTCCCGCAGTGCGGGCAGATGATTTCATGCATGGCTATCCCAAGAAAACCGTCGGACGTCGATCACACGTTGAACAGAAAGTTCATCACGTCGCCATCCTGAACGACGTAGTCCTTCCCCTCTGCCCGCATCTTCCCGGCTTCCCTCGCGCCCTGCTCGCCCTTGTACGCGACGTAGTCGGCGTACCCGATGGTCTGCGCGCGGATGAAGCCGCGCTCGAAGTCGGTGTGGATGACGCCGGCGGCTTTGGGCGCCGTGTCGCCCACGTGTATGGTCCAGGCGCGCACTTCTTTCTCGCCCGCGGTGAAATAGGTCTGCAGACCCAACAACCGGTAGCTGGCGCGGATGACACGGTTCAGGCCCGGTTCTTCCATACCCATGTCGGCCAGGAACTCATGTTTGTCTTCCTCGTCGAGATCGGCAATTTCCGCCTCGAGCGCGGCGCACAGGGCCACCACCGGCGCGCCCTCGGTCTTGGCATGCGCCCGCACCGCGTCCAGCCGCGGGTTGTCGTGGAAGCCGTCGTCCTTGACGTTGGCGACGTACAGCGCGGGTTTCGCGGTCAGAAAAAAGTACTGACGGATCATGGCCGCCGCCTCATCATCCAGCTTCAGCGAGCGAATGGCACGCGCCTCGTTCAGTGCCGCCACAATTCTCTCGAGCAGGGCAACCAACTTCGCGGCGGCCTTGTCGCCCGAGTTGGCGAGCTTCGAATTCTTCTGCAATGCCTTGTCGGCCGTGACGAGGTCGGCCAGCGCCAGTTCCGTGTTGATGACGCCAATATCGGCCAGCGGGTCGACCTTGCCGGCAACGTGCACGACGTTCGCATCCTCGAAGCAGCGCACGACGTGCACGATGGCATCGGTTTCGCGGATGTTGGCGAGAAACTGGTTGCCCAGCCCCTCTCCCTGGGATGCGCCCGCCACGAGCCCGGCAATGTCCACGAATTCGACCACCGCCGGAACGATGCGCTGGGGCTTCGTGATTGCGGCAAGGGCGGCCAGGCGCTCGTCGGGCACTTCGACGACGCCGACATTGGGCTCTATGGTGCAGAACGGATAGTTCTCGGCCGCGATGCCGGCCTTGGTCAGCGCATTGAAGAGCGTCGATTTACCAACGTTGGGCAAGCCAACGATGCCGCATTGCAAAGCCATCGTTCAACTATCCTTCAGAAAA
>SCQX01000149.1 GCA_004298545.1 Candidimonas sp.
CCCGCCAACGCCACGTGGCCGAAGAGCAGTCGCCAGGCGAGTACCAGCGAAACGGCCACCCCCGCGGCAAGCAATAGTTCGCCGAGCAACTGCTGGTCATCCATCAGATAGTTGCCGCACAGGCGGACGGGCGAGGCAAGGTACAGCCACCCCAGACGAAAAAAAGTAGCGATCAGCTCTACGAAAAACACCCCGCGCACCACGAACCCCATGCGCGCCCAGCTGAGTGCCAGCGCCGTGCCGATGAGCAGCGGAACGCTGACGAATTTCGCAAAATCCACCCAGGGGTCGTCGAACGCGGCGTCCAGCGCACGCGGCAGCATCCACACCGTGGACACCACAGAGGCCAGCAGCAGACCGCTGATCCCGCCCATGTTCCACGCCGCCAGCCTGTTCCTCAGGGGCGTGGCGACGGCACCCGCCATCAGCCAGCCGGCCAGTATCAGAAGCGGGATCTGCACCAGCATGTGCAGCGTCATCGTGGCCGTCAGGGCGCGCTGCAACGGCGGCGCGGCAAGCGTGGCCCACAGCACGGCACCTAACCCTGCCCGCGACGATAGCGGCACCTTGAGACGGGCGGCTGCGGGCTGATGAGCGGCACCGGGCATCGTCATGATGCCAGCCGCGCAAGAATGTACTGCTGCGCGCCGCGGGCGTCGTTCCAGTCGAGAATCGTCTCCAGTCGACCAGCGGGATTCACCACCGCGATGGCGGCATTGTGCACATAGCCACCCAGTTCGTCCGGCACCGCGACAATGCCGAAGAGGCGCATGAGCGTGGCGAGATCCCGCGCGCTTGTCGGAGTGGCCGCCACCCATCCTGCGCCGCGGTCACCCGAACGGCGCTGGTATGCCGCCAGTTCAGTGGGAGAGTCGTGTTGCGGATCGAAGCTGATGCTCAGCAGCAGCACGTTTCCTCGCGCGATCTGCGCCGCCATACGATCCTGGAGTTGCGCGAATTCGTTGCCTTGCACTGAACAGTACGTCGGGCAGCGGGTATAGATGAAATCCACCATCAGCCAGCGCCCGCGCAGCATGCTGAAGTCGACGATATCGCCAGCAGCCGTTTTCAGGGGCACCGCCGGCAGAAGACGAGGATGAGACCGCACGTCGAGGCGGCGCGCGGTCTCGGTTGTGTAGGCCTGGAACCCGTCGGTTGTGGCGGCGAGTGTGACAACGCCCGCCACGAGTATCGACGCGCTAGCCAGCAGCGTCCGTCGCACTGACACGGCCATCTCCGCCAGCCGGTGCCTTCAGAAGCCCGGCCGTGATGCGGATCGCGAAGTACAGCATTGCCAGCATCACGAGTATGCCACCGACCGAACCGACCTTATCGGTGAAGGTCCACGCCTCCAGATGCTGCGCCATACGGCGCGGCACGCTCGAATGGCCGCCATCGAGGAAGCCAAAAAGGAATATCAGCGCGCCGGCCAGATAAATCGGGAAACCCAGCTTGTCGGCGCCTGAATTCGGCGGTGTCTGCGCGCGCGCGCCTATCTCGTGATACATGAGCGCAAGCGCCATGGCAAGCGCCCCCAGCAGAAGATAGAAGTGGAAGTGCCCCGGCACCCACTGCGTGTTGTGCATCACCCGGTTGACATTGATCGTACCGTCCAGAATGGCCGGCACGATGCCGGCCGCCCAGCCGAACATGGACAGGACCAGCAGTTTGGACGGCATGGTCCAGCGGATGCCGGAATGGTAGACGTTGACGAGCGCCCCATAGGCAGTGACGAGGAACACCGCAAAGCCCGATCCCCAGGAGATTACCTGGCCGATGATGGAAATCCAGCGCGGCTGGGCGTAATCCATGAGCAGATGATGCGGGAAGACAATGATCACGAACACCGTGCTGATCACCCACGCCCACACGAAAGGGCGGGAAATCGGGTACGGTTTGCCCGTGTAGCGCGGCAACAGCTCGTACACCGCGATGACACCCATATAGATAGTGGCGTTGATATACATGTGGCCGAACCACATGATCAGGTTCTTGGCGAACAACGCATCGAGCACCACTTGCGGATAGAACAGGTTGATCAGGCTCATCACGAGCACGACCTCGCCGGCAAGGATACCCAGTGAATTCGCAATGATCATGCCGGTGCTCGCAATGACTGCCTTGGGATGGTTTTGGTCGATTGTGCCGCCGAACAACCATTGCAAGCCAAGGGCGCGTCCGAGATTGCCGTAAACGCGGGTGATGGCGCCAGCCGCGTCAAGATAAAAGAGCAGGCTGCCAAGGCCGATCAGCATATAGCCGAACATGAAGAGAGCCGCCGACCACTTGGTCCACACCCCCATGCTGTCGACGGGCAACGGGTAAAGGAACGTCCAGAGCGCGCCATAGCCGCCAACGAATATCGCGACGATGATCGACACCGCACCCACCATGAACAGCAAGTAGTTCGCGGTGAATGCCCACAGATGCAGGCGCACGTACTTGCGCAGAAAAAACCACATGACCGCGGTCGTGGCAAGCGCCATGGTGCCGACCATGCCCGCGCCATGCATCGACAGCAACTGGTAGAACACGGTGGGCAGCAGGCCGAGCCACTCGGCCTGCGCCATGCGCATGCTGACACCGATGATCATCATCAGCACGAACAGGACGACCGCGGTGATCAGATAGAGATTGAAGATGCCGCGCGTCGCGCCGGTGAGCCGTTCCTCGGCGGGGTACATCGTAAGCGTGGCCATGGTCATTCTCCCTTTGACGCGACGACCTGGAAGGTGGCCTTCATGGGCACATGCCCGACGCCGCAATACTCGAGGCAGTGCACGGTGTAGGTGCCGGGCTCGCTGAACGTATGCAGTATCTTGTTCGTATACCCCGGCATGGCCTGCGTTTGTGTTACCAGGCGGCCGTCGGGCGCGTAGATTGCAAATCCGTGGTTGACGTCGCCGCTGGTGACACGGAACTCCACCGCGCTGTTGGTGGCGATGGTGGATGGCGTGATCTGCCACGACCACATGCGCCCAATGACCTGTACCACCTGCTTTGCGCCTAGCGCGGCGTGCTGGTTCGGTATGGGGAAGCGGCGCAAGGTGGCCCAGCTACCCACCACGAAACCAACCAATAACACGGCAAACAGCCAACGCTGCAGCCGCCGCGCGGTATGCGCCGATTGCTTCGCTGCGGCGGCGTCGGCCGCGACGCCGGCCTGGCTGATGACGTAAATGAACACAAGCGCGATCAGCCCGATGCCGACCAGGGCTATCGTCCAAACCGCATTCTGGAGAATCACGATGGCCTCCCTCGAAAGAGCGTCACATTGTTGCTTGTCCCGTAGTGTCTTGTATGTGATTCAGATCAAGAAACGGCATTTTGACCATACCACGGATCGGCGTTCGCCGGCCATGTTGCAAGGAGACACACGGGCGCATTCGTCGAATGCGGCTGCCGGCCGACGCAGCCGCTTTTCCAGCGGAAACATTCCCAGGCGACGCGGCATGGCGAGCCCAGGCGCCGAAGTTAAGTGCACAAACTAGTCAAACAGGACGCTAGCGGTGACTGAGGCCTGCTCCGGTCAGAACGATTTTTCCCTTCGCCTGGTTACGCAACACCGCCGTTGCCGCCAGGCGATCCAGCGGACCGGAAAAGTAATATCCCTGGACGTAATCGCACTTGAGGCGCCGGAGATGCGTCAGTTCCTCGGCGGTTTCAGCGCCTTCGGCAACGACTTCCATGCCCAGCGCATGAGCCAGCATCGTAATCGTCTCGAGGATGCACTGACTCTCTTTGTTCAAATTGATGCCGGTGACGAATGACCGGTCTATCTTGAGTGTGTCGACCGGCAAGCGGCGCAGGTAACTCAGGGAAGAATAGCCCGTGCCGAAATCATCAAGGCTCAAGTGAACGCCCATGGCCTTGAGTTCCAGCAGTGTCTGGCGCGTGCGCTCGGCGTCAATCATGGCCACGCTTTCGGTCAGCTCGAGCTTGAAGCTGTGGGCCGGCAGACTGCCCGCGCTCAGAATGCCGCGAACCGCATCGACGAAGTCGGCTTCGGCCAATTGGCTGGCCGAAACATTCACACTCATCGTCAGCGGCGGATCGGCGGGGAACCCGTATTGCCAGCGGCAGGTTTGATGGGCGGCCTCTTCCAGCACCCAGCGGCCGATGGTGCGAATGAGGCCGGTTTCTTCTGCCAGCGGCAGGAATTCGGCGGGAGACAACATGCCACGTTGCGGATGGCGCCAGCGCAACAACGCCTCGAAGCCGCGTATCATGGCATCGCCGAGCGACACGATGGGCTGATAGACCAGGAAGAATTCCTGATTGGTCACCGCCCGATGCAGCTCCGCCTCGAGTTGCAACGCCGCTTTGGCGCGCGCGCCCATGGCCTGGTCGAACAGTTCGTAACGCGCGCGGCCATTGGCCTTTGCCCGATACATGGCAATGTCGGCGTCGCGCAGAATGTCTTGCGCGGTGTCGTATCCGGTGGTGCTGAGCGCGATGCCGATACTTGCCGATACGTACACTTTCTGGTCAGCCAGCGTGAACGGTTCGGCAAGCGCCCATTGGATGCGCTCTGCCACGCGCATGGCGTCGCTCGCGTAGCGGATGCCTTCCAGGATGATGGTGAATTCGTCACCACCAAGGCGTGCAACCGTACTCTCGGCGACGACCGGGGCGCCGCGCGCGAGCAGGTCGTCGCGCCGCAGACATATCGCCAGCCGGTGGCCGGCTTCCGCAATCAGCGCGTCGCCGCACGCGTGCCCCAGGCTGTCGTTCACGGATTTGAAGCGGTCCAGATCGAGGAACAGGACGGCAAAGCGATAATCGGGCCGACGCTTGCTGTGATCGAGAACCAGCTGCAAGCGGTCGAGCAGCTTCACGCGGTTGGGCAACGCCGTCAGCGGATCGTGAAATGCCTCGTAGATCAGCCGGTCGTTGGCGTGCTGCCGTTCAACCGCGAGCCCCAGTTGCGTACTCACCCGATCCAAGACCCGCATCGACGCCGCATCGGGTTCAATGCGCTGACCAGTGAAAAATTCCAGCACCGCGGCAATCTTGGCGTGCGCCACTATCGGGAACGCACAGGCGGTGCGCAGCCCCGCCACCCGCGCCGCCGACGCGCGCGGGAAGTCGCTATCCTGGGCGATGTCCGCGATCCAGAGCGGCTGGCCGATTGCCAGCACGCGGCCCGGCATGCCGCGCACGCCCACATCCCGAACCGTGGCTTCACGAAACGCGGCGTATCCGCCCGGCTCGGCGCAGTACCAGATATCGGACGATTCGAGGCGCGCGGAGGCGGTTGACGGCGCCTCGGCGTCGGCCAGGAATATGTGGCCTAGCGGCCACCCCAGATACGCGCAGATATTGCGTAGCGCCTGCTCGAACATCTCGCCCAGGTTCGACACGCGGCTGGCCACCGCGATATTGGCTTCGAGCAGCTCGATCGTTCGCCGGTGCTCGTCGGATTCGTGCCGAATCCGCTCGACGTCGGCTTGTGCCCGCTGGCGCGCCGCGCGTTCTTCCGCCAGGCGGCGACGCAGATGCGCGATTTCTTCGCTTGCGTCCAAACCGTCGGTCATGCGTACCTCGATAGGTAGATGAAGAAGTTACAGCGGTAGGTCGAAGAGCCTCTATCGTCGTCAAAGGGCGTATTCGACGCGGGATGCCACCAGCCATGGATGGCGGACCCCACGCGTGCGCACACACGGCTCCCGCGCGCCTGACAGTGCGTGCCGAGAGTATAGATGTGCGATGGCCCCTACACGACCCTCCACAGGCCACAGAAATGACGAAACACCCGGCAAGTCGTCCGACAGACTTGCCCGACGAATCACTTGGCGAATCAATTGGCAAATCGTTTAGCCAACCGTCATGCCATCCGCCGACACGGAAGGCTGGCACCGAAGGCTAACCAATATGTGTGGAGTTATAGAAAACCGTGAATCAGTGTATCAGTTGTAATCACGAATGAATAGAAAAAATAACGTATCGCGTTCGGAATTGACCGCCGGGCGACATACCGCAATCCCGCGCTGGCAGCCGGGCCCACCCCCCAGGGATTCAAACACCCGGCCATCACGGCCCAAGCCAATCATGGCGTACGCGTTTGCGCGATTCGCTCCTGTGATGTTGCATTTTTCAATGCATTTTACCGTTGCCGACACTTCGGACGAACGGCGGCTTCGATAGCCACACCACCGCGACCAAGGCGAGAAAACAGAATCCCAGACCATCGAACATGTTATTGAACGAGATCTGCATCGCCTGCTGATTGATCACCTGATTGATGCCTGCCGCGTATTGCTGCACGGTTCCGTCCATGGCCGCAATACTGTGACGCACGTTGACATTGAATGGATTGATGAACTCGGCAAGGTTCGCGTGGCTGGCCACGCCGCCGCGGGCCCACAAGTACGTGGTGATGGACACCGCGAAACTTGCGCCCACCGTGCGCAGGAATGTGGCGGAACCAGAGCCTTCGGCGATCTCGGATCCTTCCAGATCCGATAGCAAGATGGTGAGTATTGGCATGAAAAACAAGGCAATGCCCAGGCCCATGATCAGTTCCGTGAGCGCAATGCTGGCGAAATCGACGTCCGTGTTGAAGCTTCCGATTCGGAAGCAGACGAACGCCATGACCACGAAAGAAAACGCCGTCAGCCAGCGCAGATCGAACCGTGCCGCGTACTTGCCCACCCAGAACGTCAGCAGGATTGGAATGATGCCGATCGGCGCGACCGCGAACCCCGACCACAGCGCGGTGTAGCCGAGCGTATTCTGAAGCCACAGCGGCAACAGCAGCGACACCGAGAAAAACAAGGCGAACGCAAATATCAGCGCGAGTGTGCCGGCGGCAAAATTACGATGGCGAAACAGGCGCAGGTCGACGATGGGCAGTTCGTCGGTCAGTTCCCAGATAACGAAGATCGACAGGAAAATCGCCGCGACGATCGACAGGATGACGATCGTGCTGGAACCGAACCAGTCAAGGTCGTTGCCCTGGTCCAGCATGATCTGAAGCGATCCCACGCCGATGATGAGCGTAACGACGCCAACCCAATCGATGCGTTCGACGCGCAGCTGCTCCAGGCGCTTGCCCATCTGGGCGATGACCATCGAGCCGGCGAAGAGTCCGATGGGCACATTGATGAAGAAAATCCAGCGCCACGAATAGGAATCGGTAATCCAGCCGCCCGCAACCGGCCCGACAATGGGCGCGACCACGGTGATCATGGCGATGATCGCCAATGCCATGCCACGCTTCTCGCGCGGATAGATCGACACCATCAGGCTTTGCGTGATCGGATACATCGGCCCGCAAGCCGCCCCCTGTAGCGCGCGAAACACCACCAGCATGGAAAGGCTGGTGGCAAGCCCGCAAGTGAGCGAAAAGAACGAGAACAGCAGCACCGCCCAGACGAACACTTTCACTTCGCCGAAGCGGCGCGAGAGGAACCCTGTCATCGGCAGCGTAATGGCCTGACACACTGTGAACGAGGTGACCACCCAAGTGGACTGATCCTGGCTTGCCGCCAGATTTCCCGCAATCGTCGGCAGCGACACATTGGCGATGCTCATGTCCAGAACCTGCATGAAGGTTCCCAGTGACAGACCAATGGTCGCCAGAACGAGGCTGGCGGGGGCGAAGTCACCCGACGGCAAGGGGGCGGCGGTGGAGGAAGCCATGTCAGTCGTTCAGAGCGGGCGCGGTATCGAAACCGACCCCGTTCAAAGATTGTCGCGCACGATGCGGGCGATCAGCGCATCAACCTGCGCCCGGCGTTCACCAAAGACAGGTGTGCTGAATACGGGGTCGGGTACCGATTTCTCCGCCAGCAGCGCCCCCGCCCGATCGTGCAGATTCACCGTGACCTCCATCGACAGCCCGATGCGCAGCGGATGTTTGTCGAGTTCCCCCGGATCGAGCCTTATCCGCACCGGCAGGCGCTGCACGATCTTGATCCAGTTCCCCGACGCATTCTGCGCCGGCAGCAGGGAGAACGCGCTGCCGGTACCGATTCCGAGGCCCGCGATATGGCCATGGTATTCCACCGAGTCGCCATACAGATCCGAGGTAAGCGTTACCGGCTGACCGATGCGCATTTCACGCATCTGCGTTTCCTTGAAGTTCGCATCCACCCACACCTGGTGCAGCGGCACGACTGCCATCAGCGGCGTTCCCGGCTGCACGCGCTGACCGACCTGCACGGTGCGCTTGGCCACGTACCCGGATACCGGCGCAGGCAGCACCGTGTGCTGGTCATCGAGCCACGCCGCTCGCACTTTGGCCGCCGCCGCTTCGACATCGGGATGGTTTGCGATCTTGGTACCCGAGACCTGCGCCTCGGCGGTGGTGAATTTTGCTTTTGCCGCGGCGAGCGCGCTTTCCGACGAGATCAGCGCGTCATGCGCATGCGACAGTTCCTCGGCGGAAATCGCGCCGGATTTCGCGAGCCCTCTGCGCCGCTGATAATCCGCATTGGCCTGTGCGAACGCGGCTTGCCGCACGGCGACGTCGGCTGCGGCAGTGTGCGCCGTACTGACCATCCCGCGCACCCGGCGCACCGCCTGCGCCAGCGCAGCCTCGGCCTGCGCCAGCGCCACATTGGCATTTGAGGGGTCCAGCTTCACTAGCGGCTGCCCTACGCGCACGAGATCATTGTCGTCAGCGCCTATGCTGATCACCGTGCCCGGCACTTGTGGCGTGATCTCTACCAGGTTGCCGTTGACATAAGCGTCATCGGTGTCTTCGTACCAGCGCCCAACCAGAACGTAATACGCGGTTGCCGCGATCGCGGCAATCACGATGATTCCCAACAGACCGCGCAGCGCCACGCGGCGCTTGTGAAGCCTGCTGACCTTCAACGGCGTGGCAGTACCGCCACCGGCGGCATGATCGGAACTGCTGTGGGAAGTCATTGATTCACTCTGGATTCAGATAATGGATGAACGGCGGCCAGTGACGGCACCGCCGCATCGGCCCGAAACCCCCCTCCCAGCGCTTCGTTCAGGCGCACCCAGGCCTCGACACGGCCAATCCGCGTCGCAGCGAGCCGTTGTTCAGCCGCGATCAATTCCTGGCGCTCCGTCAAGGCTTCGAGGAAATTGCCGATACCGGCGCGGTAGCGCGCCATGGCAAGGCTGTAGGCATGCGCCGCGCCGGCCCGCGCGGTTTCGTCGTCTGTCAGTTGCAAAGACAGCGAACGCAAGTCATCCACCTGCGTGGCAACCTGATTGACGGCACGCACCAGGGTCTGGTTGTACTGTGCTACCGCGACGTCGCGCGCTGCATCTTTGCCCGCCAGATTGGCGCGCAATGCCCCACCCTCGAAAATCGGCAAGCTGAATGCCGGCGCCACTTCATAAAAGCGGCTCGGCAGCGACAACAGCGTCGTCGCGGTCGGCGCGATCACCCCCGCCAGCGCGCTGATGTTCACGTTGGGAAGAAACTTCGTTTTGGCGGCCACAATATTCTTTTCCGCCGCCTCGACCCGCCAGCGCGCGGCCACCACGTCGGGGCGCCGCCCCAGCAGATTCGCCGGAAGATCGCTCGGCAAGGCAAGGGTGGGAATCGCGGGCAACTCGGGCCGACGAATGGACAGGGCCCGGTCCGGTCCCTTGCCCAGCAGCACTGCCAGCACCAGGCCGCTGGCGCGAACATGGTTGTTTGCCGCTTTCAGGCGCCCCTGATCACTGGCCGCTTCGCTTTCTATCTGAGCCAGCGTGAGTTTGTTCTCGATACCGCTGGCGACACGCTTGCGGGTGAGCCCGAGGAAATCAGTGGCGCGCTGCAATTCGTCCCGCGCCAGGTCGCGCAGCACATACGCGGCCCCCAGGTTGAAATACGCCTGGGCGACGTCGGCGGACAGGCGCAGGCGTGCCGCTTCCGCGTCCACTTCCGTGGCGCGGGCCTCGCCCACCGCGGCTTCCCACGCCGCGCGCTCGCCGCCCCACAAATCCGGGTTCCACTTGAAGCTCAAATAGCCGTACCGCAGAAACCCGAAGTGACCAGACGCCAGCGGTGGCAGCATGGGCGGGAGGCGCGCCCCCGACATACTGCCGCCACCCGACAGCTCTGGCAGGCGTGCCGCGTTCGCGCTACCCACGGTGGCCAGCGCGGCATTGACCCGCGCCTGCACTAGCGTCATGTCCGGATTGTCGGCAAGTGCCTCTGCGACCAGCTCATCGAGCTGACGATCGCCGACGGCCCGCCACCAGCCCCGTCGCGGCCAGGCGGCGGCGTCCAGCTTGATCCCGGAGAAGCTGCGTTCGGTCTGCAAGCGGGCCGGGTCGGTCGGTGTCGCGAAAGGATGCAGCCCGCCGGTCGTCGCACAGCCGCTCAAAAACACAGCACTCAATAACGCAGCGAGACGACCGCTACGCATGACAGGCACCAATTTCATAGTGTCGAAGCGTTTGCCAACGTCAGGGCCCGACAGGCCGTTGACGCTCGCCATGTGGATGGTTCAATACGCGTATCAGCAGGCTGTGCAGTTCACGCCGTTCCGACCGCGTAATGTCGGAAAACGCCCGCTTGGCGGCCGCATCGGCGCATGCCACCATGCGCGTGTGAATTTCACGCCCGGATGGCGTCAATTCCAGCCGCAGCGAACGCCGGTCGTTGGGGTGCGGAACACGCTGCAAGTAGCCGAGCCGCTCGAGTTTATCGAGCAGGCGCGTAAGGGCGCCGGTAGTACAGCCGAGGATGGGCGCAAGTTCGCTGGGTGTCATGGAACCGTCTTCACCCAGCCGCTTCAACGCGAGAAATTGGCTGAAATTGAGTTCCACTCCCGCAGCGGTCAACGCCCGTTCGACGATGAGTACGATTTCCGTACGTACTTGCCCGATCAGACGGCATAACCCGACGGGGGTGTCAGGAGGGACCACATCAGTTTGCATGACATGAATAATACTGCCAAAACAATATTTACGGATGAAAAGACTGCGCACGATCAAATATCGTATCGCATCAGACCCACACGCACCGCTGGCGGCGCGCTGCCAAACGGGCCCGTGCGCTCGGGCACGGACAAACCATGCTACAGTTTTCCATTGGCGCATGAACGGTCGCGCCACCCGCATCGCCCGCGCATCCCGTGCGCCACGGTCTCGATACTGAACGCACCATCGAACGAACCATGCCGTCGAACACCGCCACGCTGAGTGATTTCGAAGCCTTGCTCGAGGCCGCCGCGAAACAAGAAGAGCCGCAGCGGCTTCTGTTCGTATTCGCGCAAAAGCATCTTGACGAACAGGCCACGCCGGCACAGCGCGAAACCTTTTCCCGCGGCCAGGGCGGCCACCTGCAACCGTGCCTGTGCGTGGATAAAACGCCAAGTGAAGTACCAAGCTTCGCCGCTTTGCGCGCGGAATCGGAACACACCGGAATCAGCTGGGACATTTTGTTCGTCAGCAGTCTTTCGGGGCGCGGCGGTATTGCCCCCAACAGCGACGAAGCCGACCAGCCGCTGCGGTTCATGGTTGCTGCCGTCAATGACGGGCGCGTCAAGGAAATGGCCGCATTCGATCACAACGGGCACACGCTGCGCTTCGCGTAAACCCCAACACGTTTCACACGAGAATCCGCGGGCTGGCGCAACAGCCTCTCGGGAAGCCAGGTGCCACACGGCACCGAACGGGCGCGGCGACAGCGGCCCCGTGCTACCATCGGTTCTATCTTTTCGCTGTGAGGTCATCATGGCTGAGTCGACTCCCAAACCACGCCAGCAGTTCCGCAACATCGGGGCGGCCGACCTGTTGCTGCACATCAAGCAACCACCTGCCGCCAAGGCGTCGTTCCTGCATCGCGTCAGCGGCGCGCTGCTGGTGCTTGCGCTACCTTTGGTGATCGTGCCGCTATTCGCCCTGAGCGTCGAATCACCCGCAACCTTCGCCACCCTGAAGGGGTGGGTGAACAACCCGGCGGGCAAAATCGTTCTGCTCGTGCTCATGTGGGCGTACTTCCACCACTTCTTCGCAGGCATCCGCTTCCTCACACTGGATCTGCACCGCGGAGATTCGCGCGCAGCGTCGCAACGCTCGGGCGCGCTGGTGATCGGCATCGCCGTGCTGCTGACGATAGTGTTCGGCTCCAAGCTGTTCGGTCTGTGGTAGTGGCCTGACGCGGCGGCGCGCGCGGGTGCGTCAAACCCAGGCGGCTGAATCATAGGCCCCACGGGGCGGAGTTGGCGCGGGTGGCGGGCACGTTGCCCGATGCGGCCGACCTGTGGAACTCAGTCACTGTGGTGATGGTGGCGCTCTATGGGGGGGTTGCCACCCCTTCTGAGGTTGCCGGAGTTGGCGCCGTTGCCACCACGATCATGGTGGTGGCAATCTACCGGTGCTATCGATGGAACGACTTGAAGGAGATCCTGCTTGGCGTCGTGCGGGAATCATCGATGATCATG
>SCQX01000150.1 GCA_004298545.1 Candidimonas sp.
CATGTGCGACGAGGCGTCCACCACCAACGGCACGTCGGGCGCCCCCAGCGCGGCCAGATCGGGCCAGGCCGGGAATTCGACGCCGCCGATGGTTTCATTGCTGCAAAGATAGGCGTAGGAAGCGTCGGGCCGCAAGCGCCACTGTTCAGGGTCGGGAAACCAGGTCCAGGCGGCCTGCGTCGTGCCGTCGACCATGGCTTGCCGATCGGCGGTGGCCGCGACCTGGATATCGCCATAACGCCGCGCCTCGTTGAAGGATTTCACCGACCAGCCGCCACTCAGCACGAAATCAGCCTTGTGTTCCGCGCGCCTGCCAATAAGATTCAGCGGGATGGCGGCGTTCTCGGCCGTAGCGCCACCCTGCATGAAGAGCGCGGCAAAGTCGTCCGGCAGCCCGAACAGTTCCCGCAAATCGGCTTCGGCCTCGTCACGGATCTGACCGAACTGGGCGCCGCGATGACTCATTTCCATGACCGACATGCCGCTGCCGTGCCAGTCCGTCATCTCGGCCGCCGCCTGTTCCAGCACTTCGAGCGGCAAGGTGGACGGACCGGCCCCAAAATTCCAGACACGCATCAACGCGATTCCCCCGCTTCATCGTTCGAATCGCCGCCCGCGACGGGCAACGAGCCACCATCACCGGCCGGATCGGCGCCGCCCGGCGCAGCGGGACCACCGTCGCCCGCGTCGCCATCCTCGTCGTCTTCATCGGCGTCGCGCTCGGCCACGCGGCGCACGCCCGACAGCGTATCGCCATCATCGACATTGATGAGCGTCACCCCTTGCGTGGCGCGCCCCATTTCACGAATTTCGGCCACGCGCGTGCGAACCAGCACGCCACCCGTCGTGATCAGCATGATCTCGTCGGACGGCACGACCAGCACCGCCCCCACGACCTTTCCGTTGCGTGCGGAGGTTTGGATGGCAATCATTCCCTTCGTGCCGCGGCCATGGCGGGTGTATTCCTGGATGGCGGTACGCTTTCCAAATCCGTTTTCGGTCGCGGTCAGCACCGACTGCGACTCGTCGCGCGCAACCAGCAACGAAATGACCGCCTGCCCGTCTTCGAGCATCATACCGCGCACGCCGCGCGCCGTCCGCCCCATGGGCCGGACGTCATTCTCGTCGAAGCGCACCGCCTTGCCCGAATCCGAGAACAACATGACGTCGTGCCCGCCGTCGGTGAGATCGACACCGATGAGATAATCGCCTTCATCCAGGCCGACCGCGATGATCCCCGCCTTGCGCGGATTGGCGAAATCGGACAGCGGCGTTTTCTTCACCGTACCGCGCGACGTCGCCATGAAGATGTACCGATCGTCGGAAAACTGCGCAACCGCCAGAACGACGGTTATTTTTTCGCCGTCTGCCAGCGGGAACATATTGACGATGGGGCGCCCGCGCGAATTGCGCGTGCCCTGGGGAACTTCCCAAACCTTGAGCCAGTAGACGCGCCCACGGTCGGAGAAGCACAACAGGTAATCGTGCGTATTGGCGATGAACAACTGCTCGATCCAGTCGTCCTCCTTCATTGCGGTGGCCTGCTTGCCGCGGCCGCCGCGCTTCTGGGCCCGATATTCCGACAGCGGCTGACTCTTGACGTAGCCGCTATGCGACAGCGTGACCACCATGTCCATCGGCGCGATCAAGTCCTCGGTATCGAGTTCCGTCACGTTCCGTTCGATGGCGGAGCGGCGGTGATCTTTGGCGTTGACGGAGAATTCCGTCTTGATGGCCGTCAGTTCGTCGCCGATGATGGTCGTTATACGCTCGGGCCGCGCAAGAATGTCGAGCAAGTCGGCAATGGCCGACATCATGTCTTTATATTCAACGAAAATCTTGTCCTGCTCCAGCCCAGTGAGGCGCTGCAGCCGCATGTTCAGGATTTCCTGCGCCTGGGTCTCGCTCAGCCAATACCGGCCGTCGGCGCCAAGCCCGAACGCATCGGGCAAACCCTCGGGGCGATAGGCCGCATGACCGCCAAGGCTGGCGCTTTCATCGGCTCGCGCAAGCATTTCGCGTACCAGCGAGGAATCCCAACCGCGCGCCATCAATTCCTGGCGTGCCACGGGGGGGGTTGCAGCCGCCTTGATGATGGCGATGAAATCATCGATATTGGCCAGCGCGACCGCCAGGCCCTCGAGCACGTGGGCACGCTCGCGCGCTTTGCGCAACTGGAACACCGTGCGGCGCGTCACCACTTCGCGCCGATGAAACAGAAAATACTCGACGAGCTGTTTCAGGTTCAGCAACCGTGGCTGGCCATCGACCAGCGCCACCAAATTCATGCCGAAGGTATCCTGGAGCTGCGTGTTCTTGAACAGATTATTCAGAACGACTTCCGGAACCTCGCCACGCTTAAGTTCGATGACGAGCCGCATGCCGTCTTTGTCGGACTCATCGCGAATATCGGAAATCCCGTCGATTTTCTTCTCGTTGACGAGCTCGGCCATTCGCTCCTGCAGCGATTTCTTGTTGACCTGATAGGGAATCTCGTCAACCACGATGGCCTGGCGATGGCCTTTCTCCATGTCCTCGAAATGCGTTTTGGCCCGCATGACGACACGGCCGCGACCCGTGCGGTAGCCTTCCCGCACCCCCGATACCCCGTAGATGACCCCCCCGGTGGGAAAATCCGGCGCCGGGATCAGCTCGATCAGATCGTCGACCGAGCAATCGGGATTACGCAAACAGTACAGGCAGCCGTCGACCACTTCCGCCAGATTGTGCGGCGGGATGTTCGTCGCCATTCCCACCGCAATGCCCGAACTGCCGTTGACAAGCAGATTGGGCAGGCGGGACGGCAGCAGCAGCGGCTCTTGTTCGCTGCCATCGTAGTTGGCGCCGAAATCGACCGTATCCTGGTCGATGTCGGCCAGCAGCTCGTGGGCGATTTTCGCCAGGCGGATTTCGGTGTAGCGCATGGCCGCCGCGTTGTCGCCGTCGACCGAACCGAAATTGCCCTGGCCGTCGACCAGGGTGTAGCGCAGGGAAAAGTCCTGCGCCATGCGCACAATGGTGTCATATACCGCCACGTCGCCGTGGGGATGATACTTACCGATGACATCGCCAACGATACGCGCGGATTTCTTGTAAGCCCGGTTCCAATCGTTGTTCAACTCGTGCATCGCGAACAGTACGCGCCGATGCACCGGCTTGAGGCCATCCCGCACGTCGGGAAGCGCCCGCCCCACGATTACGCTCATGGCGTAATCGAGGTAGCTGCGCCGCATTTCTTCTTCCAACGAAACCGGAAGGGTCTCCTTTGCAAAGGAATCCATAAGTGGCTATTTCAAACGGAAAATCATGACAAAAGGCCGGATTCGGGCGAATGGAAGATTCTATCACTTCCCTCGTTACATTTTCCCGCCCGGTATCGCTCGGGCGACTTCGAAAGGGGCTTGCAACGCTGGTCCTGGACCGGTAATTGATAAACTACTTTAATCGAGATGGTATTGCCTCGTTTGTAGCAAAAAACCAACAATAACGCGGCTCTCCCAGCGGAAATCTAACTATATACGCTATATGAATCGATCAGGCTTAACGAACTTTGGCGAATGCCGTAAGATTCGGCGTAACACGCATGAAACCCAGCACAATTCTTTGTCTGAACACACAGCGTTGCTATACTGGCTATGTTTTCTTGATATGCGGCGGGGGTTCGCTGCGGTCACTTATCAGCCATTTCGCTCAACGAGGAGAAACATGAACAAACCCTCCAAATTCGTACTAGCACTCGCCGTCGCCGCCATCTCGGCCTCGGGCGCGGTCTCGGCGCAAACCGTCAACAACTGGACCAACCCGTTTGGCAATGTCTGGAAAAACGGCGATCGCCAACTGTGCTGGCGCGATAACTTCTGGACCCCCGCCACCGGCATCGCCGGCTGCGACGGCGTGCCAGTCGCGCAAGCCGCTCCTCAGGCTCCCGTCCAGGCGCCTACCGCCACCAAGGTGGTGCTGAACGCCGACACGTTCTTCGACTTCGACAAATCGGTCATCAAACCCGAAGGCCGCCACATCCTCGACCAGGTTGCGGACAAAGTCAATGCCATGAACGTGGAAACCATCATCGCAACCGGCTATACCGACTCCATCGGCTCGGTGGCGTACAACCTGAAGCTCTCGCAGCGCCGCGCCAACGCCGTGAAGAACTACTTGGTCAGCCGGGGCGTCGATGCCAACCACATCTACGCGGAAGGCAAAGGCAAATCGAACCCCATCGCCTCGAACAAGACTCGCGAAGGCCGCGCGCACAATCGCCGGGTCGAGATCGAAATCATTGGCACGAACAAGTAACGCCGACAGTAGTACGTCACCTCGCTGCAGCACCCGCAGGTTCCGTAGTCGCAGTGCCCGTGGCATTAGCCGCTACAATGAAGGCTCCGCATTTCGCGGGGCCTTTATTCATTTCTGGTTCCGGCCATGACCGCATCGCCACTTTCTACCGCCGTACCCAATGTCGACCCCGCCGAACTGGAAAAATTCAGCGCCATGGCGGCCCGTTGGTGGGACCCGGAAAGTGACTTCAAACCCCTGCACGCCATCAACCCGATACGTCTGGCGTGGATTCGTCGGCATGCGGGCGCGCTTTCTGGCGAAGGCATCGTCGATGTGGGCTGTGGGGGCGGCATTCTGGCCGAGAGCATGGCAAGGGAAGGCGCGCGAGTCACCGGCATCGATCTCGCCGAACAATCGCTCACGGTTGCACGCTTGCATAGCCTGGAATCGGGCGTAGCGGTGGACTATCAGGCGCGGAGCGCCGAACAATTCGCCGCCGACCACCCCGCGGACTACGATATCGTCACCTGCATGGAAATGCTCGAACACGTTCCCGATCCGGAATCAACGATCTGCGCCTGCGCCACGTTGGTCAAACCGGGGGGCTGGGTATTTTTTTCCACCCTGAACCGCAACCCCAAGTCGTTCCTGCTCGCAATCGTGGGAGCGGAATACATGCTCAAACTGCTCCCGCGCGGCACACACGCCTACGAGAACTTCATCAAACCCAGCGAACTGGCCGCCGCCGCGCGGCGCCATGGGCTCGACGTCGTCGCGCTCTCCGGCATGGGGTACCACCCCGTCAGCCGCCGCTACGCGCTGACGCGCGACACATCCGTCAATTACCTGGTCGCCACCCGGCGCCCTTGATGCCCCACTTGCGGGACATTCTGCTCGCGAGATGTCCCGCCCGACCAGCCCCATGCACTCAAACATGTCAAACCTCATACTGTTCGATTTCGACGGCACCCTTGCCGACACCGCGCCCGACCTGGCCACTGCGGCGAACAAGGCGCGCGCCCGCCGGGGGCTGGCGCCCCTCCCCTATGAAGTGCTACGGCCCATGGCCTCGCAGGGCGCCCGCGGACTGCTGAAGGCCGGCCTGGACATGAACCCCGACGACCCGGAATATGAGGAATGCCGGCAACAATTTCTCAACGACTACGAACAGGACATGACATCGGGCACGACGCTGTTTCCCGGTGTCGCCACCCTGCTGGCCACGCTTGGCCACCATGGCTACCGCTGGGGCATCGTCACCAACAAGGTGGAGTATCTGGCATTGCCTCTGGTGCGGCATCTGGGTCTCGCGGGCGAATGTGCCGTCACCGTGGGCGGCGACACCACGACGAACCGCAAGCCCCATCCCGCTCCCCTGCTCTATGCCGCCCGAAAAACCGGTTTTGCGCCTGGCCAGTGTCTGTATATCGGCGATGACGAGCGCGACATCCAGGCGGGCAAGGCAGCCGGCATGAAAACCATCATTGCCGCCTATGGCTACTGCGGAGGCGGCAATGTCGATCAATGGCACGCCGACGCCCTCGCGCACACCCCCAGCGAGGTGTGGCCAGCCATACAGCGGCTGTTCGCGTGCTGAGTAAAGGCTGACAAAAGGGCTGATGGCAGGCTGACACGGGTTGCGCCATACGCTACAATAATGGTGTACTTACTTGGGGTCGATCCGGCTTCGACGTGGGTCGCAAAACAGCGCAGAGCATGTCGAGCACCAGTTCGCTCGTAAATCCACTGGAAATCTACAAACGCCAACGACGAGCGTTTCGCTCTAGCCGCTTAATTGCGGTGAGCCGCTGCATCGGTATGTCTTTGGACCGAACGGGGTAAAACCCGTAGCAGCGTCATCGACAAAGACTCGGGTCTGGTCAGGTCACTCGGCCAGCTCTTAAATCCATGTGAATCGCCAAGGAAGGGCCCGTCGGCTGGCACGCTCCAAGGCTAAATCTAAAATGAACCGACTACACATGTAGAACTGCCTGCAGAGGGCTTGCGGACGGGGGTTCAATTCCCCCCGACTCCACCAATCTCACGAA
>SCQX01000151.1 GCA_004298545.1 Candidimonas sp.
AGGGAGTCGGTCATGAGCGTGCAAAAGAAAGAGTATGTGTACGTCGGCAAGACGGAGATAAAAGCCTTGATCGTCGGGCTGGTGACGGGGGTCCTCTATGGCGCATTGAATCTGCCGATACCCGCGCCGAACGTACTGGGCGGGAATCTTGCCATTTTGTTCACCTTTGTCGGGCTCCTCATCGTCGGACTGCTGCGTCACGAGATGGCGATCGGCAGGCCGCCGAAATCCGCTGACGATGCGGGCAACGGCTCAAATTAGGAGAAGACAATGGATCACATCGTGATTGGTGCCACCGAGATTTCGGCTTCGATAGTGGGCCTGGTGACGGGGCTGTTATATGGGGGCTTGCGCCTGCCCATTCCCGCACCCAATGTGCTGGGCGGAATTCTGGCCATCTGGGGAACGTTCATTGGTCTCGTCATCGTGCAGGTGTTCAGAGGGCAGGTGACTTTTTTCTGATGGTTCGTTAGGAGCTTGGATTCGGGGCGCGCCGCGACGCCGAAATTGCCGCCGCCGCCCCGCATCGTCCAATACCTGCCGAGGTGCCCGTCGGCGCGTTCACCGCATCGCCACAACCTCCGCCGTCTCCATGAACGCCACGGTCTTCTCGAAGTCCACGATACCCGCGTCGGACCCCAGCCCCGAGATGACGAGCGCGCCCGCCGCGGCGCCGAAGCGGCCGGCTTTTTCCAGGCTCCAGCCGTGCGCGAGGCCGACAATGAAGGCGGCGCAGTAGGAATCGCCGCAGCCGGTGGAATCCACTACAGCGCTCTTGAAGCACGGGATGCGGATCTCCGGGGCGCCGCGCCCGGCGATGCTGCTGCCCTCGGCGCCCATTTTGAAGACGGTGTGGCCCACGCCGCGATCGAGGAAGAATTTGATGACGTCTTTGCGCGCTTGCAGGCCACAGATGGATCGGGCTTCATCCAGCCCGGGCATGAAGTAATCGATGTAGGGCAGGGCGGGTGCGAGCAATTGCAAAGCGTCCGGGCGGCCGATGGCGATCATGTCGAGAGTGGTGATGACACCGTGTTCCTTGGCGAATTTCAGGATCTGTCCCGTAGGTTCGCCGTCCAGTCCGGGTAGCAGATAGGTGCCGCCGAAGTGCAGATAATCGGCCTGGGCGATGAGATCCCAGGCGATGTCGTCCAGGTGGTATTGCGCGTTGGCTCCCAGCACGTGAATGGCGGGCCGCTCGCCGTTTGGGCGTATGGGCAGTATGGTGCATGAGGTCTGCACGCCGGCCTTGCGCACGATGCCCTCGGTGTGGATGCCGTAGCGCTTCATGGTATCGAGGATGAATTGGCCGGGCGCGTCGGTGCCCACGGCGCCCATGGCATGGACCTCGGCGCCCAGTTTCGCCAGATCGACACTGGTGCCGGCGGCGGTACCGGCAACCGTGAGGCGGATTTCGTCGATGATGTCCAGATCCTGGCCCGGTGGGAAGCGGCGCACGTGCCGACCCAGAATGTCGAGAATGTGGATGCCCAGACTGACTACTTTCGTCATGCCATTCTCCCGCTAGTCTCGTGTCGCCGTGCAGTCGGCGTCAGCGCGGCATGGCCGCGACGTTGCCGCCATCGACCGTCATGATGTTTCCCGTCGTTTTTTCCAGCTGCGCCGAAAGCACGAAGGCCTGGGCCACGTCTTCGGCGGTGACCTCGCGCTTGAGCAGGTTGCCCGCCAGGTACTCGGCTTCGCTCACGCCGCGAGCCGCGGCGCGGCGCGCGATCATGGCATCCGTCATGAGCCCCGAGCGGATATGGTCGGCATTCACCACGTTCACGCGTATGCCGTCCGCGCCGTGTTCCACCGCATACTGGCGCGCCAGCGCAAGCAGCGCGGCTTTGGATGTACCGTAGGCGCCGAACCCCCGGCCGGGATTGAGAGCCTGTTTGGACACGTTGAAGAGTAGTGCGCCGCCCATGCCTTGTTGCCGCATGATGGTGACGGCCCGCCGCGCCACCCGCTGGTGCGCGAAGAAATTCACCTCGAAGCTCTGACGCAGCGACGCTTCGGGCAAATCAAGCAGGTCGCCCGGCAGCGCGATGCCGGCGTTTGAAACCACGATGTCCACGCCACCGAAGTGGGAGGCCACCCGATCGAATGCGTCAGTCACGTCGCTTTCGCGCGTGACGTCGCAATGGAGCGCCAGTGCGAAGCCGCCAATTTCTTGCGCCACGCGCTGCGCGGCTTCTTCGTTCAGGTCCAGCACCGCGATTTCGGCGCCCTGTGCTGCGAACGCACGCGCCGTGGCGGCGCCGATGCCGCCGCCACCGCCGGTCACGACGACCACGCGGCCTTCCAGGGGCCTTGCCGCGC
Source organism: Candidimonas sp. (assembly GCA_004298545.1). Lineage (GTDB taxonomy): Bacteria > Pseudomonadota > Gammaproteobacteria > Burkholderiales > Burkholderiaceae_B > SCQX01. Next base: position 2,326 of record SCQX01000151.1, read on the forward strand.
GCTTGCCCAGCTTGGCCTGTTCGAGCGACCAGTATTCCATGTCGAATTCGTCGTGCTCGCCCACGGGTTCATAGGCGCCGCAGGCCTCGGCGTCAGTCATGACGCGCATCCATTGCTGGGCCAGGTCGGCGGCAATCGATGCCTCGCGCGCGCTGTGGCCGGCGCAGGCGAGGCCCACGCCGGGAATGACCGCCACGCGCGGCAACTGGTCGAGTTCGCGCTTGATGCCCCCTGCGCGCCGGTTGTTGCGCACGAAGTAGGCGTGGTACTTGCGGGTGAAATCGGCCAGGCGCTCGTCCATCACCCGCGCCCAGCCGGGCAGGTCGCGCGGATCGGGCCGCGGCAGAACCAGCGGACGGCCCTTCATGCGGATCACGTGGTCGGGCGTGGCCACGCCCCGCTGCGCCACGTCGGTTGCCCCCAGGCCGCTGGCGAACGCGCGCTCCGATGCGCCGTCGCGCACGTTGAAAATCCAATGCGGATTGGGCAGGTCGTGCGAAAATCTGGCGAACGCCGCGCGCAAGTAAGGAGCCACCTGAGCGATCAGCTTGCCGGGTTCGGCATCGTTCGGTCGGTCGACCGTCGTGACCGCTGGCAAGTGCGCGCCATGCCGCGCGCGGGTTTGCGCCGCGATGTAGTCTTCGGCCATCGTCGTGAATTCTATCGTGCGCTCGTACGAGTCCCGCGCGGTATCCGCGAAGGTGAAGAGGCCGTGCTTGCTGAGGAAAAGCCCTTCGCCTTCTGGATGCGCCTCGCAGGCCTTGGCAACGGCCTGCGCCAGCGCGAAGCCCGGCATGACGTACGGCAGCCAGATCAGGCGTGTGCCGAAAATCTTCCGGCACAGCGCTTCGCTGGCTGCCTGATCGGCCAGCGCCAGGATCGGCAGGGCATGACTATGGTCGATGTATTTCGCCTTCACGTAGGCGTGCAGCA
>SCQX01000152.1 GCA_004298545.1 Candidimonas sp.
CCTTCACTTTTCCAGAATAATTGCCAAATTTGCTCTTGATCCTGATTCCATCTGCCAGTAGTTGTGACCGCCGATGCTCGTGAACCAAAAACGTGACATCGGCGCCATTCTGCGCCAAACGCCCACCAAAATAGCCGCCTATGGCACCAGCGCCGAGAACAAGGATTTTCAAATGGCACCCCTTCTGATGTTTGAAATAACCGGAAATGCTTGGAATGTGCTGAAGAGCCTAAAAATTGCAGGCATGCGTTCAACATGTGACATTGATATGTTGAACTATATACCGGCATGGCTGGCCGTTGTCAATAGTGATAAACGTCATCTCCACACACAGGACATGAAGCGATACGTCGAAAGACCTCCTATTCGATTTGCGCCAGCAGTCGCCACCGGCCACGCACGGGGCACTGTGGGCACGACCCGTCACGAGCTGGCAGCTCAAAAGGCGACAGGCTGGCATCGACCGCATGTCGCGTCAGCCAACGACAGCGCCGGGCGTAATGGCGTTTTGTTAAGATGACGCCAATACCCGCTACGAATCCCACTGATGAAACGAAAAATTCCGCACCCGTTTCACGCTTGAACACGCCGCGTCCACGTTCGATCTCATAGCTCACGCAAAGGGTGGGGGTGCAATGCCAAACGAGAAAGGCCGCTATTTGCGCGTGCCAGCCGTCCTCGGCCAGCTCGCGCGCGCACAGCATCCGCAAACGCTGGCGCAACTTGCCTATCGGCTGGAACTCCCCAAAACGACGCTCATGCGGATCCTTGCAACGCTGGTGACCAGCAGGCTGGTGGTGCGGGTGCCGGGCGAGCGTGGCTATGTGCTGGGTCCCGCCACTACACAGCTCGCGCTTGAAGTCCTGCACACTTCATATTTCTCCCGTGCCGCGCGCTCAATCCTCGCGGGCTTGGTCCAGGCCACCGGCGAAACCTGCAACCTCACAGCACTCGAAGGCGATTCCATGCGCTACCTGGAACGCGTCGAAACCAGCTACCTGCTGCGGCTGAAGCTCGACGTCGGTACCCGCGTGCCGCTGCATTGCACGGCAACCGGCAAGCTGGCGCTGGCGCTCATGGACGACACGCAGCGCCACCACACACTCGATCGGCTCACGCTCGACCGTCACACGGGGCGCACCATCACCGACCGTACACGGCTGGAGCGTGAACTCGCCTCTATCGCGCAACATGCCGTGGGGGTCGATCAGGAGGAATTCGTGCGGGGAATGGTTGCTGTCTCGGTGCCGGTGCTCAATACGGCAGGCCGCATGCTGGCGGCGATTGCGTGCCATGGCCCCACAGCCCGCATATCCATGGCGCATCTCATGGGGGCGGTACCGAAAATGCGCGATGCGGCCCAGGCCATGGCGAAAGTGCTGGATGGGGAATCCCAACCTTCCAAAGCGTCAGCGTAAGTAGCACTACAGTTCGCGGGCCGATTCACCGGACCGACTCAGTTCAATCTCTGCACACTCTGCAAGCCACGCGGTTTTGAGTAATGTGCCACCCTCATCGCTCACGCCACTCAGCGAGGCGTGAGCACACCCTCGATCGCATCTTTGTGGCTATAGAGCTCGGTCACATAGGACTTCGTAAGGGAGCCGCCATCAACGATGATCGACGCGGCATTGACATATGACGCGCGCGGTGACGCGAGGAAAGCGACTACATTTGCGATCTCTTCCGGTTCTCCCCACCGCCTCCCCATGCTGCGCTCCTCCAGGGCACGCCGCACCTTCTCTTCGCTTTGCGGGTCTACCTTGCCGCCCACCGCCTCCTTTTCCCATTTCCGAAATCGGTCGGGCGTTTCAACCACACCCGGAATGACGCAGTTCACACGGATATTGAACTGCGCAAGTTCATTACCAAGGTCAGAGCTGAAACGCACCTCGGCGGCCTTCGCCGGCCCAGTGCAGGTTGAGCCCGGAGGGTAGTTGGTCTTCGTCGCCGTACGTCCGGAAACATTCACAATTGCTCCACCGCCGCAGCGCCGCATGAGTGGAACCGCTTTCTGCGCAACGCGGAACTGGGCAAAAAAGTTGATGGCCATGCCATCCATCAACTCGTCGTCGGAAACGTCCATGAATGCCTTATAGGTACCGGTGCCGGCGTTGTTGACGAGAATGTCGAGCCGTCCGAACTGCTCGTCGATCGTGGAGAAAAGCGCTGCAATCGAGTCGAGCCGCGTCACGTCGGCCTGAACCGTATCGATTGCCATGCCGGTCGAGTTGCGCACGCTTTCCGCAGCGGCAGCGAGCCTCTCTGCCCGCCGTGCACAGATGATGACACGTGCCCCCTCACGGGCAAACACATCGGCAGACGCCAGGCCGATACCTTTGCTACCGCCCGTAATACAAACCACTTTGTCCTTCAAGCCCAAGTCCATTTTCTATTCCTTATCACGATTCCTTGCCGTTCCGACCGCCTCCTTCACTCTAGGCGGAACTCGGCGTCGCCCCAACCCATTCGCCCTTCGCCAACAGATCGAGCGCAACGTTGCGAATGACGATGCGGGCACTAATGGCCGCCGGAGACAGTTCCTCGTCGGACAGGCTGACCAGCAAGTTGTGACGAACGAACCAGCTGTCGGAGATTTCCGAAACCATC
>SCQX01000153.1 GCA_004298545.1 Candidimonas sp.
CTGTACGTCATTTGAGCCGGGGTGAGACCAGGCGGCCTCGTTCACGCCGCGCCACACCATCGTGAGCCAGGGTTTTCATGCCAACCTCCGCGCGGCTTTCGCGAGTTGCTTGAGCCGCCAGTGAAGATAGAGTGCCGGAATCAGATTGGTGCTGCGTAGCGCGCTCCATACCAGACCGCCAAGGATCACAACCGCGAGCCCCTGTTCGGGCGCCGCTCCCTCGCCGAAACCCACGGCAGTGGGTATCATGCCTACGATCGCGGTTACCGCGGTCAGCACGATAGGGCGGAAACGCACACGAATCGCTTCGCGCACCGCCTCTTCGACGGGCATCCCGCCACGCTCGTTGGCACGCACACGGTCGAGCAGCACGATGCTGTGGCGAAGGCCGATACCGATCAGCGTCAGGAATCCGATCATGCCAGTGGCATTCAAACCTACGCCACTCAACACGAGTGCGACAGCGCCACCGATCAGCGCAAGCGGAATTTCCAGCAGCAGGATGCCCGGAATCAGCATGCCGTCGAACTGTAGCAGCAGGATGCCCGCCATGATCACGAATGCCGCCAGTACCGCAAGCAGGAGTCCGAACGCCGCCTGTTCCAGTTCCGCGGCAAGGCCGCCGAAGCTGATGCGATAGCCGGCGGGCAGGTGCAAGCCCGACAGCGCGCGGTGGGCGGCCGCTTCCGTGGCGCCGAGCGACTCAGTCGGCGTGGCGCTCACATCGAGCGCGCGCGCGCCGTTGATATGCCGAATCTGATTAGGGGTGGGCGTGAGCGTCAGGCTCGCCAGTTCCCCCAACGGGGTCCAGCCGCCGCGAGTCCGTATCGGCAACGCCGCGAGGCGCTCAAGGGAACGCTGTGGCGCGTCGGCCAGGCGAATGTAAAGGTTCAATGGCATGTCACCGCCGGGTATGCGGCTGATCACTTCGCCGCGTGTCAGCGGCGCCAGTTGGGCGTACAGCGCGGCCGCTGTCAGGCCATGAACGGCAAGCGCGTCGGGGTGCGGTGCGAGTTGCAGTTGGGTGACCGGATAGCCATCGTTGTCGAAGACGTCGGCCAGCGCCGGAATACGGCGCAGGCGCGCGGAGACTTCCTGCGTGATTCGCCGCAACTCGGACACGCTCGGTCCCAGGACGTGGATGACGAATGGCTGGGGCAGGCCCGAAAGGCTCTCGCCAACGCGCTCGATGGTTGGCGTGTCGACGGCCAGCTGCACGCCCGGCAGCTGCGATTCCCGCTGGATGCGCTGGCCAAGCGCGTCCAGGGAGTTGACGCTTACGCCTTTGTTGAGCACCACCTGGATCTCCCCGGCATAGGCCGGTTCGGTGTAGGTGCTCGACGCGGGTGAGCCGATTCGCGCGTAGACATGCGCGACCGCGGGGTCTCTCAACAGGCGTGCAGTGATTCGCTGCACGGCTAGACGCGTATCGAGCAGGGAGGTGCCGGGCGGCAGGGTGAAGGATTCGAGCAGTGTGCCCTCGTTGGGCAGGGGCAGGAAGTTGACCGGAACCAGCACAAGGCCTGCCAGGCTGATGAAAAGAACGGCGAAGGTCAGCACGAGGCTCAATATCGGCGCCCG
>SCQX01000154.1 GCA_004298545.1 Candidimonas sp.
GAATGGTGGCGATGTGCAGCAGGTTGGTGCTGCCGCTGCGGCCGAAAGGCAGGCCGGCGATGACGATGATCTGGTCGCCCGTGCGCGCGAGCCCCGTTGTCACGGCCTCCGAGGTGGCGTGATCGATCATGTCGCTCACGTTGTCGAGCTGCGTTTCAAAGGGGACGGGGTGTATGCCCCAGGCCATGGTCAGCCGGCGCGCCGTGGTGAGTTCGGGGGTGAGGGCGAGAATTGGCGTGGTGGGGCGTTCGCGGCTGGCGCGCAGCGCGCTGAAGCCCGACGCCGTATAGGCAACCGTCGCGGCGGGGCGGAGCAGGCTCGCCACGCGGCGCAGCGCGCTGCAGATGGCGTCCGGCGTATTGGTGGGCCGCGGCGCGCCGTTGGTGGCGTCCAGCCCGGCGCGCCACGTGGGGTCGCTTTCGACTTCGCGGATGATGCGTTCCATGATGGCCACGGCCTCGACCGGGTATTGCCCGGTGGCGGACTCGGCCGAAAGCATGACGGCGTCGGCGCCGCTGTAGACGGCCGTGGCGACGTCCGAGGCCTCGGCCCGCGTGGGAACCGGCGCGGTGATCATGGATTCCAGCATCTGGGTGGCCACCACCACCGGCCGGCCGGCCGCCCGCGATTTGCTGACGATTCGCTGCTGCAGCACGGGTACCTTCTCGGGCGGCATTTCGACGCCGAGATCGCCGCGCGCCACCATCACGCCGTCGCACTGTTCGATGATGGCATCCAGATGCTCCATGGCTGCCGGTTTTTCCAGCTTGACCATGATCCAGGCGCGGCTGCCGATGATGGCGCGCGCCTCGACAATGTCTTCCGCGCTCTGGACGAAGGACAGCGCCACCCAGTCGACGCCCAGCGATAGTCCGAAGTCGAGATCCGCCCGGTCTTTCTCGGTCAGCGGCGAGATCGGCAATATGGCATCGGGCAGATTGACACCCTTGTGATCGGAGAGCATGCCGCCCACCATCACGGTGGTCTCGGCGAAGTCGGGCCCGCATCGATTCACACGCAGCCGCAGCTTGCCGTCGTTGATCAACAGGTCGGCCCCCGCCTTGAGCGCGGCGAAAATTTCCGGATGCGGCAGGTTCACCCGGCGCGCATCGCCTTCAGCGCAATCGAGGTCGAGCCGGAACGATTGACCCGGTTCGAGTTTGACGCTACCGCCCGCCAAGTTGCCGACGCGCAGTTTGGGGCCCTGCAGATCGAGCAGCACGCCGATGGGGCGCCCGGCAGCGCGTTCGGCCTCGCGGATGATGCGCAGGCGCTCGGCGTGGTCGGCGTGGGTGCCGTGGCTGAAATTCAGCCGGAAAACGTCGGCGCCCGCTTCAATGAGCGCTTTGATGCGTTCAGGACTGGAACTGGCGGGGCCTAGGGTCACGACGATGCGTGCGCGTCTGCTTTTCATGGTTGATCTCTTTTTCTCTGTCTGGGTTCTTCTGTAGAGTGCGTGGTCGGGGCGTCAGTGCCCCGTTGGGTTGGTCCCGGTCGGACGGGACACCAGGATGGCCCGGAAATCGTTGACGTTTGTCAGCGTCGGGCCGGTGATCAGCGAATCGCCCAGCGCCTCGAAGAAGCTGTGGGCATCGTTGTCGTCCAAGCGATCACGCGCGCGCAGGCCACGGCCGCGGGCGCGTTCGAGCGTGTCGGGCGTTACGAACGCGCCCGCGATTTCTTCTTGCCCGTCGACGCCGTCGGTATCGCCCGCCACGGCGTGGATGCCGTCCGCGCCGTTCAGGGCGAGCGCCAGCGACAACAGGAATTCGACATTGCGTCCGCCGCGCCCCTGGCCATGCACGGTGACGGTCGTTTCGCCGCCCGACAACAGGACGCAGGGGGGAGCGACGGGTTGACGATGGTGTTTCGCCTGCAGCGCGATGCCAGCCATGACGCGGCCGACCTCACGCGCTTCCCCTTCGATGCTGTCGCCCAGGATCAGCGGGTACAGGCCAGCGTCGCTTGCCACTTGCGCGGCGGCGGTCAGCGCCATTTGCGGCGTGGCGATCAGGTGGGTTTCCACGCGCTCGAGGCGCGGGTCGCCCGGTTTCACGGTTTCCCCCTCGCCCGATTCGAGCAGCCGGCGCGCGGCCGGCGGGAGGGCGATTTCGTAGCGGCGGATGAGGTCGAGCGCCTCGGCGCAGGTGGTGGGGTCGGCCACGGTGGGGCCCGATGCGATGTCGGCCGGCTGGTCGCCCGGCACGTCGGAAATGAGCAGGTTGACGACCCGGGCCGGACTGCATGCGGCCGCCAGGCGCCCCCCCTTGATGCCCGAGAGGTGGCGCCGCACACAATTCATTTCGGAAATGGTGGCGCCCGACTTCAGCAATGCGCGATTGATCGCCTGCTTGTCTTCCAGCGTGATGCCGGCCCCCGGCACGGGAAGCAGCGACGACCCGCCGCCCGAGATCAGGCAGATGACCAGATCGTCCGCCGACAGCCCGCGCGCCAGCGCCATGATGCGGCGCGCCGCCTCGCGACCCGCCTGATCGGGCACGGGATGCGCCGCCTCGACGATTTCGATATGGCGGCAGGCGACGGCGTAGCCGTAGCGCGTGACGACCAAGCCTTCGACCGGATGCCGCCAATGCTGCTCGAGGGCCTGCGCCATCGCTGCCGATGCCTTGCCGGCGCCCAGAACGAGGGTGCGTCCGCGCGGCGGCGGCGGCAGGAACCGGGCGATGCAGTGTTCCGGCTGCGCCGCCTTGACCGCCGCGTCGAACATGGCGGCCAACAGCGCGCGTGGCGTTGCATCCATGGATGAGGCTCCCCGGCTCGGGCGGTGTGTGTCGGCGCGGGCCGTGGCCGCAAGGCTGCGATCAGCCGCCAATTTCGAAGTTGGCCAGCTTTTCCAGTGCGCGCACCATGCCGGAATGATCCCATCCCGACCCGCCCTGCGCGGCGCAGGCGTTGAACAGCTCTTGCGCGGTCGCGGTGCTTGGCAGCGCCACGCCAACCTGGCGGGCGGTGGTCAATGCGAGGTTGAGGTCTTTCTGATGAAGGTTGATGCGGAAGCCGGGTTCGAAGGTGCGCTTGATCATGCGCTCGCCGTGCACTTCCAGAATGCGCGAACTGGCGAACCCGCCTAGCAGCGCCTGACGCACCTTGGCGGGATCGGCGCCCGCCTTGGAGGCGAGCAGCAGCGCCTCGCCGACGGCTTCGATGGTCAGCGCCACCACGATCTGGTTGGCCACTTTGGTGATCTGGCCGTCGCCGTTGCGGCCGACCAGCGTTACGTTCTTGCCCATCAGGTCGAACAGCGGCTTGACTTTGTCGAACACGGCCTGGTCACCGCCGATCATGATGGTGAGGCTCGCGGCTTTGGCGCCGACTTCGCCGCCCGAAACGGGCGCATCGAGGTAGTCGCAGCCCAGTTTGTTGATGCGCTGCGCGAACGCCTTGGTGGCGACCGGCGAAATCGAGCTCATGTCGACGACGATCTTGCCCTTGGACAGCCCGTCGGCGACGCCGTCTTTGCCGAACAGGACGAGGTCCACGTCGGGCGTGTCGGGCACCATAGTGATGATGATGTCGGCCTTCGCGGCGACCTCTTTGCCGCTGGCGCATTGCTTGGCGCCCGCGTCCACCACGGCTTTTGCCCGCGGTGTCTGGCTGCGCGTGTGCGTGAACAGGGTGTGCCCGCCCTTGATGAGGTTGATGGCCATGGGGGCGCCCATGATGCCCAGCCCGATGAAGCCGATTTTAGCCATGCTGATTTCTCCCGATTGTGTTCGGTTCTTGGTTGAAGGATTGGAGGGTGCGCGCGTCAGACAGAGGCCATCCAGCCCAGGCCGTCCTGTGTCTTGCCCGCGGGCTTGTATTCGCAGCCTATCCAGCCCTTGTAGCCCAGTTGGTCGATGTGGCGCAACAGCCAGGGGTAATTGATTTCGCCGGTGCCCGGTTCGTGGCGCCCCGGATTGTCCGCCAGTTGCATGTGGCCGATGTGCGCCAGGTTCTTTTTGATGGTGGACGCCAGTTCGCCTTCCATGCGCTGCGAATGGTAGATGTCGTACTGCACGAACAGATTGTCGGAGCCGGTGTCGCGGATGAGGTCCAGCGCCTGCGCGGTATGGTGCAGGTAGAAGCCGGGGATGTCGAATGTGTTGACGGGTTCCATCAACAGGCGGATGCCCGCTTTCTTGAGTTCACCGGCCGCGTAGCGCAGATTGTCGACGAAGGTCTGACGCACTTTCTTGGGATCGACGCCGCCAGGCTCGATACCCGACAGGCAGTTGACCTGCGGGCAGCCAAGCGCCTTGGCGTAGTCGATGGCCTTGGCGACGCCCGCCTTGAATTCGTCGACCCGGTCGGGGTGGCAGGCGATGCCGCGCTCGCCCTTGGCCCAGTTGCCCGCGGGCAGGTTGTGCAGTACCTGGCTCAGTTTGTGTTCCCGCAGGCGCTCGACGATATCTTTCTTGTCGTAGTCGTAGGGGAATAGGTACTCCACCCCTTTGAAGCCCGCGTTGGCGGCGGCTTTGAAGCGGTCGAGGAAGTCGATTTCGGTAAACAGCATCGACAGGTTCGCGGCGAGTTTCGGCATGTCGGTTTCGTCCTTTTCAATAGTGAGTTCGGTTGCGAGCGCCGGGATTCAGGCCGAAACCAGCGCGGTGGGTGCGTCGGCGCGTTTTTCGGCCAGTTCTTCGAACTCGGTGATGGCATTGATTTCGTTGCCCATCGAAATGTTCGTGATGCGTTCGAGTATGAATTCTACGACCACCGGCACGCTGTATTCCTTGATCCAGGCGCGCGCCTGCGCCAGCGCCGAGGGAATCTGTTCCGGCGTGTGAACGCGCAGCGCCTTGCAGCCCAGCCCCTGGGCGACGGCAACGTGGTCGACCCCATAGCCGTTGGTTTCGGGCGCGTTGATGTTGTCGAACGAGAGCTGCACGCAGTAATCCATGTCGAAGTTGCGCTGTGCCTGGCGGATAAGGCCAAGGTAGGCGTTGTTGACGACAATGTGGATGTAGGGCAGCTTGAACTGCGCGCCGACGGCCAGTTCTTCGATCAGGAACTGGAAGTCGTAGTCGCCCGAGACCGCGACGATTTCCTTGCCGGGCAGGGCGGCCGATACGCCCAGGGCCGCCGGAACCGACCATCCCAGGGGCGCCGCCTGTCCGGAATTCACCCAGTGGCGCGACTGGTAAACGTGCAGGAACTGGGCCGCCGCGATCTGCGACAGGCCGATGGTGCTGACGTAATGCGTCTTCGAGTCGAAGAACTTGTTCATTTCTTCGTAGACGCGCTGCGGCTTGAGCGGCACGTTGTCGAAGTGGGTCTTGCGCTGCATCGATTTTTCGCTCTTGCGCGTCTGGCATGCCTTGGCCCACTGGCCGCGTTCCTTGAGCACGCCCGATTTTTTCAGGTCGCCCGCGACTTCGATCATGAGGTCGAGCGCGGCGCCGGCGTCGGACACGATGCCGTAGTCGGGACCGAACACGCGCCCGATCTGCGTGGGCTCGACGTCGATGTGCACGAACGTGCGGCCTTCCCGGTAGACTTTCATGGAGCCGGTGTGACGGTTGGCCCAGCGGTTGCCGATGCCCATCACGAAGTCGGATGCGAGGAAGTTGGCGTTGCCGTAACGGTGTGAGGTTTGCAGCCCCACCATGCCGGCCATCAGGGGATGGTCATCCGGCAACACACCCCAGCCCATCAGGGTGGGCACGACGGGCACGCCGGTCAGTTCGGCGAAGGCGCGCAGCTTGTCGGCGGCGTTGGAGCTGAATACGCCGCCGCCCGAGATGATGAGCGGGCGTTCGGCGCGGTTGAGCATTTCGATGGCGCGGATGGCCTGGGCGCGCGTGGCCGTGGGCCGATACACCGGCAGGGGAGCGTAGGTGTCGGGGTCGAATTCGATTTCGGCCAGCTGTACGTCGATGGGCAGGTCGATCAGCACGGGGCCGGGGCGGCCGGACCGCATGATGTGGAAGGCCTGCTGGAAGACGCGCGGCACGAGTTCAGGTTCGCGCACGGTGACGGCCCATTTGGCGACTGGGGCGGCAACGGCTTCGATGGCGACCGCCTGGAAGCTTTCTTTGTACAGCTGGGCGCGTGGCGCCTGGCCAGTGACGCAAAGTATGGGGATGGAGTCGCCGGCCGCGGAATACAGGCCCGTCAGCATGTCGGTGCCGGCCGGCCCCGAGGTGCCGAGGCACACGCCGATGTTGCCCGGGTGGGCGCGGGTGTAGCCCTCGGCCATGTGCGATGCGCCTTCGACATGGCGCGCCAGGATGTGGCGGAACTTGCCGTTCTTGCGCAAGGCGGAGTACAGCGGGTTGATAGCGGAACCCGGTACGCCGAACAGCGTGCGGATGCCTTCTTTTTCCAGGACCGCCGCGGCGGCGTCGACAGCTCTCATTTTGGCCATGATTGCTCCTTCAGGTTCGGGTTTCGTGCCAGGTATCGAGGGTAGGATAAAGATATTTGCGCGGTCTTTGAAGCCGTGTCATTATCGTTTCTGTCGATACTTTTAGTATGTGCCCTGACCGGATCGCCGGTGGGTGGGATGAGGATATGACGATTTTGTGCTTTGGTGCGGGGTTGTGATGGATCGTTACACGGCGATGCGCAGCTTCGTGCTGGTGGCCGAGAAGGGCAGCTTCGCGGCGGCGGCGCTTGCAGAAGGGGTGACGCCGGTGGTGATGGGGCGTCGGCTGACCGCGCTGGAGCGTCGCCTTGGCGTGCAGCTGCTGCATCGGTCGACGCGCGGCCTGGCGCTGACTGATCTGGGCGAACAATTTCTCGAGCGTTGTCAGCAGCTGCTGCAGGATTTCGACGCGGCCGAGGGCAGTGTGAGCCGTGGCCGCAGCGCGGTGCGCGGGCATTTGGTGGTGTCGGGACCGGCGGCGTTCGGCCGGCGCCACATTGCGCCGTATGCGCCCGAGTTCCGCTCGCGGCATCCCGATCTGCGGCTGTCGTTCAATTTCACGGACAGTGTGGTGGATCTGGTGCGCGAGGGGTATGACGTGGCGGTGCGGATCGGCGAGGTGCGCGATCCGAATTATGTGGCGGTGCGCTTGTTTCCGAACCGGCGGGTGGTGTGCGGGACGCCGGATTATTTCGAGCGCAATGGGGTGCCGCATGTTCCGGAGGATCTGGCCCGCCACAATTGCCTGGCGTTCAATCTGCAGGGGGGGCAGCAGCGCGGCTGGATTTTCGAGCGTGACGGCAAGGCGTTCGCGCTGCGGGTGGATGGCGATCTGGCCTGCAACGATGGGGAATTGCTGTACAAGTGGGTGAAGCAGGGTTTGGGGGTGGGGTGGCGTTCCACGTGGGAGATTCAGGCGGAGCTGAAACGGGGGGCGCTGGTAACGGTGCTCGATGAGTTCGCGCTGACGCATTACGACATTCAGGCGGTCTATCCGCAGCAGCGGTATTTGCCGGCGAAGGTGCGGTATTTCATCGATTATCTGCGCGAGGTGTACCACCGGCCGGGGTACTGGGAGGGGGAAGCGGCCTGAGGGAGCCGGGTTGGGCGGGGCTCCGCGGGGGTTGCGGATTCGTGCCGCCGGCGCGGGTTGCGGTTTCATTTTTTGGCTTGTTTTCGGTACAAGCTGTGGTGTATCGTTGATGAAAGTACGCTACATCTTGTAGTTACATCCCAGAAACCGCCCCAACCGGAATCCTTCCTTAATACTTGAAAACCCACGCGAATCGGGTTGCCGCCGGGGCGAGCGCGCTATACAACGAGAAGACCATGATCAAGACCATCATCAAGCGTGACGGACGCAAAGAGCCTTTCATTCCATCCAAGGTCAACGGCTGGGGCGAATGGGGCGCCAAGACTTTGGGCGACGAGGTCGACTGGTCCTCCGTCGTGCTCGAAACCGTGCCAAGCATGCCGGAAGAGTGCACGTCCGAGGAATTGCAGGTGCGACTCATCAAGGCGTGCCTGGATTTCGACACCTGGTCGTACAACCGCATGGCCGGCCGCCTGTATGCGGCGCTGGTCCACAAGAAGCTCAAGGATGTCTGCGGCGGCAAGTTCCCCACGGTGGGCGAACTGCACGACAAGCTCATTGCGCTGGGCCTGATGGAACACCTGAACTACTCGGATGCCGAATATGCCGAAGTCGAGCGGCTGATCGACCACGAGCGCGACTTCGAATACGCGCATTATCAGATTCACACGGCGCTCACCAAATACGCTATTTCCGACCGCGTGCGCGGCATCCATTACGAAACACCGCAATTCATGTATATGCGCATGGCGATGGCGCTGTCGGTGGATCAGCCGTGCGAGCGGCGCATGGATGATGTCTCGAAGTTCTACAAACATCTGTCGAAGAACCGCATCAACGCGCCCACGCCCAATCACGTGAATCTGGGTACGCCGCTGCGCGGTTACGCCAGTTGCTGCCTGTATACGACGAACGACTCGGCGCGCTCGATTGCCGTGGGCAATCACATTGCCAACACCATGACGTACATGAGCGCCGGCATTGGCTCGCACATGAACATCCGTTCGCTCAACGACCCGGTGCGTGGCGGCGCCATTCGTCATCAGGGCAAGCTGCCGTATCTGCGCGCCGTCGTGGCCGAGGTCAAGGCATCGTTGCAGAACGGCCGGGGCGGCGCCTGCACGAGCTATTTCTCGATCTTCGACCCCGAGGTGGAAACGCTGCTGCGCTTGAAGAACCCCATGTCCACGGCCGACCGGAAAATCCGCGGTATGGACTATTCATGGGGCGCAAACCGGTTCTTTGCGCGCAAGGTGGCGCGCAACGAGGATATTTTCCTCTTCAACTGTTTCACCGCGCCCGATCTTCACGCGGCGCTCTACAGCGACGACGAGGCGCGCTTCGAGGCGCTCTACGCCCGCTACGAAGCCGATCCGGGTTTCAGGAAGCAGTATGTCAACGCGCGCGAACTGCTGATCACCGCCACCAACGAATGGAATGAGACCGGCCGCATCTACGAGCACAATCTCTACGAGATGAATCACCACACGCCGTTCAAGGACACGATCTACAGCTCGAACCTGTGTTCGGAAATCGATCTGCCCACGGGCGCCTACGACCACATGACGCAGATCTACCAGGATCACGATATCGCCTATGTGGAATACGCCGACGCCAGCGGCCGCAAGCAGCATCTGGAGACCGATGGCGCGCCCGTGAAGACCGCGCGCGGCGAGCTCTGGCCGGAGGACCTGCGCGAGGGCGACACGCTCGACGACGGCACGGTCGTCGCCCGCATCCTGCATCGTTCCTTCCCCGAGGTGGCCACCTGCAACCTGGCGGGGATCGTGGTTTCCAACATCGATACCGACGATCAGTACGCGGAAGTTGCCTACTACGCCTTGCTCATGATCGACAAGTGCATCCATCTGGCGCACTATGAACTGCCGCACGTGGGCTTCACCTCCAATGCGCGCCTGAACGCCGGTGTGGGCATTCTGGGGCTGGCGCATCTCATGGCACGCAACCACAAGCGCTACACGACCACGGAGGGCAAGCAGTTCATCCACGCGGTGGCCGAGCGCCACTACTACCATCTGGCGCGGGCCAGTCTGCGGCTCGGCAAGGAACTGGGCAACGCGCCCTGGATGCACAAGACCAAGTGGCCCGACGGGTGGCTGCCCATCGATACTTACAACCGCAGCGTGGACAAGATCGCCGCGTTCGAAACGCATTACGATTGGGAGGGCCTGCGCGCGCAAATCGTGGCCAACGGCGGGATCCGCAACTCCGTGCTGGTTGCCCACATGCCCACCGAGACCTCGGCCAACGCGTCGGGCACCACCAATGGCGTGTACCCGGTACGCGAACTCACGCTCATCAAGACCGACAATGAGCGGGTCAACTACTGGGCGGCCCCCGAGGGCGATACGCTGGGCAACTGGTATGAATCGGCCTGGAACATCCCGACCGAGGACTTGACCGAGGCGTACGCGATCATCCAGAAGTGGACCGACCAGGGCATTTCGGCCGACTTCTATCGCAAGGTGATCGGCGACGCCTCCATCGAATCCACGGAGATGATTCAAAACTACCTCTATCGCGTGAAAATGGGGCTCAAGTCCAAGTATTACATGAACCAGAAAACGTCGGCCGGCATGAAGCAGGTGGCCGAGACCGGCGGCGCGCAGGCGCAAGCCGCGGCGGCTCCGGCCGCCCCGGTGGCCGCCGTTGCGGTGGCCGAGGCAGCCGGCGCGTATGAGCAGGATCCGGCCTGCGTGGGCGCCTGCACGCTGTAAACCTCGCGAGGGCGGGCGTTCCAATCGCACGCCGCCCTTTCGCATCAACGAAAGAAAGCCGCCATCATGTCTGAAAACATCTTCAACTACGACAAGCACGATTACGAGAAGCCCCTGCTCTTTCTGGGCGAGCGCCAGGGGCTCTTCGATACCATCAATCGTCATTACCCTCGCATCTGGACGCTCTACAAGACTCAGAAGTCGCTCGACTGGGATGAGAACGAGTTCGACTATTCGTCATGCAACGCCGATTTCAAGAAGGCTGATCGCGCCACCTACGACATGATGATCAAGACGCTGGCCTGGCAATGGGAGGCCGACAGCGTCGCCTCGCGCGCCATCGCACCCGTGCTTGCCCCGTTCATCACGTCCAGTGAACTGTGGGCCGCCTGGCAGCGCATCTCCGACAACGAAGTCGTGCACGCCGCGACCTATTCCGAGATCGTGCGAAACTCCTTCGACGACCCCTCCACGATCATCGACGAGATTCTGCGCGTGCACCAGGCCCACGAACGCCTGTCCCGCGTGGTGCGCGCCTTCGATGAGGGCTTTCGAGCCTCCCATGAGTACGCGCTGGGGCGGCTTGAGCCCGACCAGGCCACCTACAACACCATCTTCAAGATGACGGTGGCGCTCTTTTGCATGGAGCGCATCCAGTTCATGGCGTCGTTCGCCGTCACCTTCGCCATCTGCGACACCGGCATGTTCCAGCCCATCGGCAAATCCATACAGAAGATCGCGCAGGATGAACTCGAGGTGCATGCCGAGCTCGATCGCGCGGTGCTGGAAAACGAGATGTCCACCGAGCGTGGGCGTATGGCGTTCGAGCAATGCCGGACCGAAATCGAACAGATGCTCGCGGAGGTCGTCGACAGCGAACTGGCCTGGATCGAATACCTGTTCTCGGAAGGCAGGGAACTGGTCGGCATGAACGCGAAACGCCTGACCGCCTGGACGCTGTTTTGCGCGAAAGACGTCTACAACACGCTGGGAATCACGACCGACCGCTATGTCTTCCCGCAGGTGAACCCGCTCAAATACATGGAGAAGTGGCTCAACATCAGCAAGACCCAGGCAAGCCCGCAGGAACAGGACATCGCCGCCTACAAGGTGAGCGTGATGCGCCGCAACGACGAGGGTGTGGTCTTCGACGACGAATTCTGAGCGCGCAGGCGAGTAGACTACGTGTGGTGTGCTACCGCGTTTCCGCGAGGAGGCTCCAATGAGTGCGTCGAACAAATTGATCGGAGCGCCGTCGGCCTTGCTGTTGCTCGACGGCTGGTCGTCGGTGGAATCGCGCGACGCCATCCACAAGACGTTCTCGTTCAAGAATTTCAGTGAGGCGTTCGGCTTCATGACGCGCGTGGCGATGCAGGCCGAAAAGCTGGATCACCATCCCGAATGGCGCAACGTATACAATCGCGTCGAGGTCACGCTGACCACGCATGATGCGAAGGGTGTGACCGAGCGAGATGTGGCGCTGGCACTATTCATGGATCAGGCGGCTTGAGCGGCGTTCGCTCCCGCGGATGATCGGGTTACGCCGCGTCAGAGGGGTTGAATCGTCTTGAACGACACGGTCGATTTTTCAGAGCGGCATCGACCCATCGCGTTGCCGCCGCTGATTCCGTACGCCGCGTATCGCGACGCGCAGACGGCGGTGGAGCGCCTGGTCGAGATCTATCGCCGCAACACCGCGTTCATACGGTCCGCGTTTGCCGAATACGCGGCCGGCAAACTGCCGCTGGGGCGGCGCGTGCGGGCCTGTTATCCAGCGGTGCGCATCAGGACCCACTCCTATCAGGAAGTGGACAGCCGCTTGTCCTATGGCCATCTGGTTGCCCCGGGCGCGTACATGACCACGGTCACGCAGCCCGATCTGTATTTCGACTATCTCAAAGAGCAGCTGGGGCTGCTCATCAAGAATCACGGCGTGCCGGTCGAAGTGGGCGAATCGGACGTGCCGATTCCGCTGCATTTCGCGTTTCCCGACGGGCGGTACGTGGAGAGCGGCCATATGGGCGCGTTCGGTGATACCCTGCGTGACCATTTCGACGTGCCCAGCCTGAAAGTCACCGACGATGCGATCGTCAACTGCACCTGGAAGGGCCGTCGCAACGAGCCGCGGCCGCTGGCGCTGTTCACGGCGCCGCGCGTCGACTATTCCTTGCATCGACTGCGGCATTACACCGCGACGGAACCCCGCTATTTCCAGAATTTCGTATTGTTTACGAATTACCAGTTCTACATCGACGCGTTCTGCCAGTGGGCGCGTGAGACGCTGGCGCAGAGCGAAGGGGGCTACACCGCGCTGATCGAGCCGGGCAATGTCGTTACGCCGCGCGGCGCCGACGGCGAACGCGACGGGCCGCCGCTGGCGCGGCTGCCGCAAATGCCCACTTACCATCTGGTGCGCGAGAATCACAGCGGCATCACGATGATCAATATCGGCGTCGGTCCGTCCAATGCGAAAACCATCACTGATCACGTGGCGGTGCTGCGACCGTCGGCGTGGCTGATGCTGGGGCACTGCGCCGGCCTGCGCACGACGCAGAAGCTGGGAGATTACGTGCTGGCTCACGGCTATGTGCGCGACGATCACGTGCTCGACGCCGATTTGCCCCTATGGGTGCCCCTGCCGCCCCTGGCCGAGATTCAGGTGGCGCTCGAGCGTGCCGTCGCCGAAGTGGCGGGTCTGTCGGGGTGGGAGCTGAAGAAGATCATGCGCACGGGCACGGTGGCCACGATCGACAACCGCAACTGGGAACTGCGCGACCATGCCGAGCAGGTTCAGCGTTTTTCGCAGTCGCGCGCCATTGCGCTCGATATGGAATCGGCCACGATCGCCGCCAACGGATTCCGCTTTCGCGTGCCTTATGGAACGTTGTTGTGCGTGTCCGACAAACCGTTGCACGGCGAG
>SCQX01000155.1 GCA_004298545.1 Candidimonas sp.
GCTATGAAAGCAATTGCCTGGCTGATGCTGGTGGCGGCGGTTCTGCCTTTCGCGGCAACCATTATCGCCAAAGCCGGCGGCGCGGGGTTCGACAACAATAATCCGCGGCCGTGGCTCGCGCGCCAGGAAGGCTGGCGCGCCCGGGCGAACGCCGCCCAGTCGAATCTGTTCGAGGCCTTGCCGTTCTTTTACGGCGCGGTGCTGTTCGCGTTGTTCAACCACGCCGACGTCAACCGCGTTGCCGCGCTGATGCTGGCCTGGGTGGTGTTGCGATTCATCTACGTGGGCGCGTATATCGGCGGGCGCGGAACGGTGCGGTCAATGATCTGGGCGGTGTGCCTGATTCTGAATATTTCGATACTGTTCACATAGCGGCCCGTTGGATCACGCTGTGAATGTCCATCTGGACGACGTCGCAGTTCTCACCTGGCCCGGCACGGTCGATAACCAGAAAGTCCGACGGGGCGTGCAAGGCCAGCAGCGGATGGTGCCAGATGCCGGGGGCATAGTTCACCCCCTGGTGTCCCGCGCAATAGAACACCCGCAAATCGCCAAGCGTGGGCCGGGTGGCTTGCCGGGCCACGACCGCAAGGTACGGCAGGCCGGACAAGGGGTAAAACGCCTGGCTCGATTCGGGATGGCGTTCCATTACGGCAATGACAAACGGCAACTCGCGGGGTTGGCTGCGAACGATCGACACAATCACACGGCCATCCGCGCCGGCGTCGATACGGGCCAGGTCGTGATAGCGTTCCGCGCTGCCGCTATTGATCGAATAGTGGGTCATGGCGTCGTCAGCCTCGATGACGTCGCCGAAGGGCGCGAACGTGGCACGCGCCAGCGGCTCTACCGCGAGCAGCGGCATGGCCTGGGTGATCATTCTTTGCCCCGCTTGGCCAGACGCCCCCAGATGCGCACCCGGCTCACGCCTCCATCCGGAAATATGTTGACGCGCACGTGCGATACCAAGCCCACAGGAATAATGTCCCGGTCCGCATAGAAATGCTGCTTGTCCATCTCTGTTTTCTGCTCGGCCAGAATGACGGGCCAGAACATGGCCTGGGTGATCAGCGACTGGTCGGTTGACTCGGGCACGAAAGCGCCTTGAACGGAGACTCTGTCGGGATAATTGCCTTTGAAGTGCGCGGTGTCGATTTCGATCTTCTCGACGATGATCGGGTGGCCGAGCGCCAGGATAAGCCAATCGTTGCCGGGTTCCCGGCGGCGGCGTGTTTCCCAGCCGTCTCCCATGTCCTTGCCGCGCCCGGCCTTGATCACGTTGGCGGGAGAGCCAAAGTGGGCATCGTTGTACGCGACGATGCGCCCGCCATTGGCAAGCGCCGATACTTCATAAAGCGCATCCGGGTCACGCTTTTCCCAGTCGCAGGCCGGCTGGCCGTGGACGCGCAGGCGGGCGATGCCGCCATCGGGAAAGATGTTCAGGCGCAGATGCGTCCATACGCGCGCGTCATCGATCTCGACGAAATGGTGGGCGTTTCCCTGCAATGACCGGACAGGCACGATTTCCACCCATTCGGTCTGGCCGTCTGGGTCGCCACCGCACGATGCGGCCTGAATCGAGGCCGCCGGCGGGAAGTTGCCGGTGAAGTGGGAGGTATTGATGTCCAGCCCTTTGATGACACCCGGCAACCCGAGTTGGATGATGGCGTGATCATTGCCGCCGTTGCGCCGCCGGCGCGTTTCCCAGCCATCCATCCATTTCCCGTGCTCGTCGAACTTGCCGACAATGAATACAGGCTCGGCGTCTTGCAGCATGCGTTGCGCGTCTGCAAAGAACTCG
>SCQX01000156.1 GCA_004298545.1 Candidimonas sp.
GAGGTTGCCGAACTCGAGCGCCTGAACGGAATCACTGATCCGAAGCAGCTCAAGATCGGTACCACACTGCGTTTGAGCGGCGCCGCGCCGGCGCCCGCTCGCGCCGCGCCACAAGAGCCGGTACCCCTGCCGGTCACGCCTGTGGCACCTGTCGCCGCCGCCAGTGCGCCCAAGGCCAGCGACGCCGGAGTCATTAATTGGGCCTGGCCGGCCGAAGGCAAGATCATTCAAAGCTTCAACGCCAACACCAAGGGGATCGATATCGCCGGAAGGGCGGGCGAACCGGTGCTGGCGGCGGCCGACGGCGAGGTCATGTACGCCGGCAATGGCGTGCGCGGTCTCGGGAATCTGATACTCATCAAGCACAGTGACGGCTTCATCACGGCATATGCCCATAATAAAGAACTGCTGGTCAAGAGCGGCCAGCACGTTCGCAAAGGCACCCGCATCGCCACGTTGGGCCAGACCGACACGACGTCGCCGCGTCTGCATTTCGAGATCCGCCGGCATGGAACCCCTGTCAACCCCCTGTCGTATCTGCCGAACCGATGATTCCAACGCTGGTCTTCGACCTTGAAACCATCCCCGATGTGTCGGGACTGCGGCGGTTGAACCCCGGCAGCGAGGCTCAGTCCGATGACGAGGTCGTCGCGGCGGCGCAGGCGGCGCAGCGCGAGTCACATGGCACTGATTTCTTGCCGCTGTACCTGCAGCAGGTGGCGGTCGTGGGCTGCGTATTTCGCGATGATCAAGGCTTTCGCGTCAAAACATTGGGCAAGCCCGACGACGGTGAAGCGGTGCTGCTGAGCGCATTTTTCAAGACCATAGAGCACTACACGCCGCGGCTGGTCAGCTGGAATGGTTCGGGCTTCGATCTCCCGGTGTTGCATTATCGCAGTCTGATCCATGGCATTCCCGCGCCGCGCTATTGGGATATGGGCGAGGACGATCGCGATTTCAAGTACAACAATTACATCAATCGTTACCATAGCCGGCACGTCGATCTGATGGATCTGCTGGCCAAATACAACGGCCGCGCAAACGCGCCGCTCGACGCACTGGCCAAGCTGTGCGGTTTCCCCGGCAAGCTTGGTATGGATGGCAGCCAGGTCTGGCGGGCATGGCGCGACGGTTTGGCCGATGAAGTGCGCGCCTACTGCGAAACAGACGTGGTCAACACGTGGCTAGTCTATTGCCGCTTCCGGTTCCTCAAAGGGGAGCTCGATCTGGCGGCTTACAACGCCGAGATCGGGCTGGTCCACGATACGCTGGCGGCCACCGGCGCGGCGCACTGGCAGGAGTATCTGGCCGCCTGGGATGCGCATTGACGCGCTGAAATTGACTGAAAAACAATGGGTGGTCTCTGAAACAACCCGGAAATGGCGTACCGCCAAAATGGAGGCTCTCAATCACGGAGGTACTGACATGCATCGCATCCATTCCGCTTTGGCACTCAAGCTGTCCGCGCTGGCGCTGGCGCTGGCATTCGGGGGCGCGGCGCTGGCCGCAGAGCCTGCCGCTAACGATTCGGCGACATCGGCCGCAACAGTGGCTCCCGCGCACCATCCCTATTCCGAGCACGCGAAGAAGCGCTGGGAACGCCACCATCAGCGCATGGCGCTACGGGTGCCCGGCTACGGCGCGGTTGGTCAGAAAGTAGTGGCTGCGCTGCATCTCGACGATGCCCAGACGAAGCTGCTGAAGTCGGCCCAGACGGCCCAGGATACGCTTCGGAAGCAGCGCCACGATTACATGAAGCAGATGTGGCAGGCGCGCTCACAGGCACTGGATACCGGCAAGATCGATCCCCATCAGGCGGTTGCGCAGCGTGAACAGGCCATGCAGTCCGAACGCGACGCGCGCGCCAACGTGCAGAAACAGTGGCTCGCGCTGTGGGATGCACTGAAACCCGCACAGCAGCAGGATATTGCCCATGCACTCAAGGCGCGCGCGGAGAAGCATGCCGCATGGCGCGAAAAGCATCCGCATCGCGGCGAGACGCACGCCCCGATGCACCGGTCGGCGAATCCGGCGCCTGAATCGCCCGCCTCCTGACGCCTGATTGCGGAACCGGTCGCCCCCGGTTCCGCGGCTCGACTTGCGTGGCGCTCAGTGTCAAAATTCGGCCTTGTCTGGATTGTGTGGGTTGGACGGAATGGCCGAGTTGTTCGACATTGATTCGCTCGATCTCGAGGCACGTGGCGTGGCGCGCCGTCACGGCAAGGTGGTGTTCGTCGAGGGCGCGCTTCCGGGTGAACGTGTGCTTGCGCGCGTCACGCGCCGCAAGTCGTCGTTCGAGGTGGCGCAGGTGGAGCAGGTCGTGCGCGCGTCATCGCAGCGCACGCAACCGCTCTGCCCCAATTTCGGCGTCTGCGGCGGCTGTGCCATACAGCACCTCGATGTGGCAGCCCAGGTGGCGACCAAGCAGCGCGCCCTGGAAGACTCGCTGTGGCATATCGGCAAGGTGCGGCCCGAACAAATTCTTCCGGCGCTGCACGGCCCAGCCTGGGGCTACCGCCAGCGTGCCCGATTTTCCGTCAGACTGGTGCCCGGGAAGGGCGGCGTGCTGGTGGGTTTTCGCGAGAAACGCAGCAACTATGTCGTGGACATGACCGAGTGTCTCGTCCTGCCGCCACCCATCTCGGCGCTTTTGCAGCCACTGCGTGCGTTGATCGGCACGTTCTCGGCGCCCGCCACGATCCCACAGGTTGAGGTGGCGGCGGGCGATTCCGCCGTCGTGCTGCTGCTGCGCCATCTTGCGCCGCTGGCCGACGAAGACCTGCGCCAACTAGAGCTGTTCGCCAATCGGCACCACGTTTCATGGTGGCTGCAGCCGGGAGGCGTCGATTCCGCCCACCCCATCCATCCCGAAGATGAGGACGCGCTGGCTTATACGCTGCCCGAGTTCGGCTTGCGCATACCGTTTCGGCCGACCGATTTCACCCAGGTCAACAACGCGGTCAACCGGGTGCTGGTCGGCAAAGCGGTGCAATTGCTGGAACTGCACGAAACGAACCGGGTGGCCGACATGTTCTGTGGTTTGGGCAATTTCAGTCTCCCGCTCGCGTCGCGGGCCAGGGCGGTCGTCGGAATCGACGCCAGCGACGCATTGATAGGCCGCGCACAGGCCACCGCGGCGGCTTGCGGTCTGGCGCGAAGCGCGGCATTCACGGCGCGCAATCTGTTCGAGGTCGATACCGCATGGCTGCGTGGTCTGGGCACGTTCGACCGCATGCTGTTCGACCCCCCGCGCGAGGGCGCGCAGGCGCTTGCCGTGGCGGTGTCGGGGTTGACGCCATCAGAGCGCCCACGGCGGCTCGTCTACGTGTCCTGCAATCCTGCAACCCTGGCGCGCGACGCGGGCATATTGGCACGGGACGGGGGGTACCGGTTGCTGAGCGCCGGCGTGGTCAATATGTTTCCGCACACGGCTCATGTGGAATCCATCGCCGTCTTTGCGCTGGAACCGCGCTAACCTCGCGCTAACCTCTTTCGGCGAGAATGCGTTCCGCTTCCAGCCGGACGCGCGCGGGGGCCGTGCCGCCGATGTGTTTGCGCGCCGCGACCGAGCCCTCGAGCGTCAGCACCTCGTAGACATCGGCGTCGATTGCCGGGTGGAAGGCGCGCAATTCGTCCAGCGACAGGTCGGCGAGGTCGCGGCCGCGTTCCTCGCAGGATCGTACCGCCAGTGCGACCGTTTCATGGGCGTCGCGAAACGGCGTGCCTTTCCTGACGAGGTAGTCGGCAAGATCGGTCGCCGTTGCAAAGCCTTGCAGGGCGGCCGCCCGCATGGCGTCGGCCCTGACATGGATGCCGCCCATCATGTCGCTGAAAATGGTCAGCGTATCGCGCAGCGTATCGGCGGCGTCGAACAGCCCTTCTTTGTCTTCCTGGTTGTCTTTGTTGTATGCCAGGGGCTGGCCTTTCATGAGGGTGAGCAGGGCGACCAGGTGACCGTTGACGCGCCCCGTTTTGCCGCGTGCGAGCTCGGGGACGTCGGGGTTCTTTTTTTGCGGCATGATGGAGCTGCCCGTGCAGAATCGGTCAGCCAGTTCTATGAACCCCATGCGGGGGTTCGACCACAGCACCAGCTCTTCGGACAATCTGGAGATGTGGACCATCGTCAGCGCGGCACAGGCGCAGAATTCAATGGCGAAATCTCGGTCCGAGACGGCATCGAGCGAGTTTCGACAGACGCCTTCGAAGCCCAGTGTTTTGGCGACCCGCTCGCGATCGATGGGGTACGACGTGCCGGCCAGCGCCGCCGCGCCCAGCGGCAGCCAGTTGACGCGCCGCCGGCAGTCTGTGAAGCGTTCTGCATCGCGTCCGAACATTTCCGCATAGGCAAGCAGGTGGTGACCGAAGGTGACCGGCTGCGCCACTTGCAGGTGCGTGAAGCCGGGAAGGATCGTGGCCGCGTGCACCAGCGCCAGTTTGGCAAGGTTGTGCCGCAATTCGCGCAGCAGTGAACCGCAGGTGTCGATTTCTCCGCGCACCCAGAGGCGCATGTCGGTCGCCACCTGGTCGTTGCGCGAGCGCCCCGTATGCAATCGCTTGCCGGCATCGCCTATCAGTTCGACCAGACGCTTCTCGATGTTGAGATGCACGTCTTCCAGATCGAGCGACCATTGGAATTTGTCGTCGTCCACTTCCTGGCGGATGCGCGCCATACCCCGCTCGATGGCCGCCAGATCCCCGGCCTCGATGACACCCACCGCGGCAAGCATTTCCGCGTGCGCCAGCGACCCCTGGATATCGCAGTGCGCCAGACGCCGGTCGAATCTCACTGACGCCGTATAGCGCTTGACCAGATCCGAGACGGGTTCGGAAAAGCGCGCGGACCATGCCTGCGCCTTGTTGGCAAATTGATCGTGGGGTGTGTCTTGCGTAGGAGGCTGCGCGTTATTTGGCATGATGCGCGCATTATAAGATAAGGGGCCTGCAGGCCGGCCATGCGGGCGCGGCATGCGATAATCGGAACCCTTTCGTTCGAGACCTTGCTCAAGATGACGACAGTGCGAGTCGGCCTGGCGCAGATCGACACCGTGGTGGGAGACCTGGAGGGCAATGCCGCCCGTATCCTGCGCGCGGCGCGCTGGGCCGCCGACAATCGGGTCGATGTGCTGCTTACGCCCGAGCTTGGGCTCACCGGCTATCCGGCCGATGATCTGTTGCTGCGGCCGGTATTCGTCGAGCGGCAGCTCGCGGTGCTCAATCGCCTGCGCGCCGATCTCGCGCGGTTTCCGCGGCTGCATAGCGTCATTGGCCACGTGCGTCGCGATGGCGGGCTGCTTTACAATTCGGCCACCATCGTGGCGGGCGGTCGCGTCGTTGCCGTGTACGACAAGCGCGAATTGCCCAATTATGGGGTATTCGATGAAAAGCGCTATTTTTCGCCGGGGCGCCAGCCAGTCGTGTTCGAGCTGGGCGGGCTGAAGTTCGGCCTGGGCATCTGCGAGGATGCCTGGTTTGCCGATTGCCCCGCACAGGCCGCGCGGCTGGGTGCGCAGGTCTGGCTGGTCATCAACGCCTCGCCCTTTGCAATTGGCAAGCAGGCAGAGCGCGTGCGGCGGGTGGGTGTCAACGCGCGCGGCATGGCCGCCGTCTATTTGAATCGCGCCGGTGGGCAGGACGAGCTGGTGTTCGACGGCGCGTCCTTCGCGCTCGACGCGCAGGGGCGCGTGGCGAGCCGGCTGCCCGCGTTCGCAGAGCATTTCGCCGTGGTGTCGTTCGACAGCCGCGGGCTCGCCGCCGGCGCGGCGCCCCTGGCGACGTGGCCGGAAGGGCCTGCGCAAGTATGGGAGGCGCTGGTGTTGGCCGTGCGCGACTACCTTGCCAAAACCGGTTTTTCCAAAGCGGTGCTCGGTTTGTCGGGTGGCGTGGACTCCGCCGTCGTGCTGGCGGTAGCGGTCGATGCCCTGGGCGCCGACAACGTCCACGCCGTCCTGATGCCGTCACAATATACTGCCGACATATCGCTGATCGACGCACGGCAGATGGCCCGCGCGCTGGGTGTGGCATGGAGTGAGATCGGCATCTCCAAACTCGCGGCGGCATTCGATGACGCCTTGGCCGCAGAGTTCGCGGGTCTGGCGGCCGATACCACCGAGGAAAACATACAGGCGCGCGTTCGCGGCGTTCTGCTCATGGCGCTGTCGAATAAAACCGGCGCGCTGGTGCTAGCCACTGGCAACAAGTCGGAACTCACCACCGGCTACTGCACGCTGTACGGTGACATGGCGGGGGGCTTTGCGGTGCTCAAAGATGTATCCAAGACGCTGGTCTACCGGCTGGCCCGTTGGCGCAACGGCATCGGGCCGGTCATCCCGCAGCGCATCATCGACCGGCCGCCATCGGCCGAGCTGCGCGCGAACCAGACTGATCAGGACAGTCTGCCGCCGTACGACGTGCTCGACGGCATTATCGAACGCTATGTCGAGCGCAACGAATCGAGGTGCAGCATGGTGCGGGCGGGGTTCGATGCCGCTGTCGTGGATCGTGTCTTACGGTTGATTCGCGTCAACGAATACAAACGGCGCCAGGGCGCGCCCGGGCCGCGAATCACCGATCGCGCGTTTGGCCGCGACTGGCGGCTGCCGATCGCCAATGGGTTTTCCGAGGAGCGCTTATGCAAGGGGAAGGAGCCGTTGTCATGAAGCAGATCACCGCCGTGATCAAACCGTTCAAGCTCGACGAGGTGCGCGAGGCGCTGGCCGAGATCGGCGTCAGCGGGCTGACTGTCACCGAGGTAAAGGGTTTCGGGCGCCAGAAGGGGCATACCGAGTTGTACCGCGGTGCCGAGTATGTGGTCGATTTCCTGCCGAAGATACGCGTGGACGTCGTGCTCCACGCCGAGATGGTCGAGTCGGCCATTGACGCCATCGTGAAGGCGGCGCGCACCGGCAAGATTGGCGACGGCAAGATTTTCGTCACTTCGGTCGAGCAGGCGATCCGCATCCGCACCGGCGAGACGGGGGTCGACGCGCTCTGATACGGGGTGCCGTTAGGGTATTTCTCGAAAGCAATTCGCCAAGTATTCGGGCATACTGCCGAAGCCCATCGGGTGAAATCGTAACGAAGTGCCGGATGAGCACGATAGGTGGTTAAACTGTGACGAGTTGCGACGTCGTCACACGCCGGTGCACCCGGCAAGTGGCGAATGCCTGTACAGCCAACTTCGTTTCAAACAGGAGAAGCTATGAAACTCGTGCCGCTCGCGCTGGTCGCCGCCGTCATGGCCGTGGGAATGACCACAGCCCAGGCCGCGGACAGCCGCCTCGATAAAATCAAGTCGACTGGCGAAATCACGCTTGGTTTCCGCGAATCGTCGATTCCGTTCTCGTACCTCGACGACAATCAGAAGCCCATTGGCTACTCCATGGACATCTGTTATGGCGTCGTCGACGCACTAAAGAAAGACCTCAAGATGCCGGCCATCAAGGTCAAGCTCGTGTCAGTGACTTCTTCCACGCGTATTCCGCTGGTTGCCAACGGTACGGTCGACATCTCCTGCGGTTCGGCCACCAACAACGCGGCGCGACAGCAGCAGGTCAGTTTCGCGCCCACCACCTTCGTCACGGCAACGCGTTTCGTGGCACTGAAAAAGTCGAAGGTGAACGATCTGTCCGACTTCAAGGGCAAGACGGTCGTGTCGACCTCGGGTACCACCAACCTCAAATGGCTGACCGAGACCAATGCCAAAGATCATCTGGACATGCGCATCATCCCCGCGAAGGACCATTCCGAGGCATTTCTCACGGTGTCTAGCGGGCGCGCGGCGGCATTCTTCATGGACGACATCCTGTTGGCGGGGCTGGTGGCCAATTCGCACGATCCCGCCGCCTGGATGATCAGCAAAAAAGCCTATACCATCGAACCCTACGGGCTCATCGAGCCGAAGGGCGACCCGCAGTTCAAAACCGCGGTCGACGATGCCGTGAAGGCGATGATGAAGGACGGCAAGCTGGCGACGCTCTACACGAAGTGGTTCACCAAGCCCATACCGCCCAAGAACGTCAACCTCCACTGGCCGATGACGCCCGAGCTCAAGAAGGCAATCGAGCATCCCACCGATTCTCCCGACCCCGAAGTCTACAAGTAGGGCTTCGGCCGTCACGCAACACTTCATGTGGTTTTTGACGCGGCACAACCCAATG
>SCQX01000157.1 GCA_004298545.1 Candidimonas sp.
TGCCGGGAGGCTGTCGGGCCTGAAGCGCCAACCGTCTCTTAACGTCTGCGCGCATGCGTCCAGCGCTTCCAGCGATTGAACAGCGGCCCCAGCAAAGGATGGGCCGCGATGCGCACCCGCCGCCCCAAGCCAGCGCCCGCCGTGTTGCGCACGGCGAACCGGTAGATCGACGATGGGTCGCCGCCCGGACGATTCTGGCCAAACGCGCGCGTGGTATACAAATAGCGGAACCCCGCCTGACGCGCGAGGGCGACATACTCGGCATCGAAATAGCCCTGCGGCCAGCACAAATGGGCGGACACGCCACCCATCTGCGCCATCAGCGCCGCGCGCGAATCGGACAGCTCCCGCGCCATGAGACGGTTCTTGTCGTTTGCCTGCGCGCTTTCGTCCCAGCGCGTATGCGTATGCGTATGGCTGTGAAATTCAATCGTGCCCGCGTCGCGCATCGCGCGCACCTCGCTCCATCGCAGCATGACGGAATCGGCGTCCCCCTCTTCGATGCGCCGCGTGCAATCGCGGTGAGATGGCGTTTCCGGCAGTTTGTCCTGGCCGAGGTGGCTGCGCGCCGGCCCCTCGCCGATCCGTGATGTAATCAGAAAGACCATCGCCGAGAATCCATATTTCCTGAGCAGCGGGTACGCGTAGACCCAGTTGTCCAGATACCCGTCGTCGAAGGTGATGAGAACGGACCGCGACGGCGCGGGGCGGCCATCCACATGGGCCGCGAATTCGACACTCGACAGCGCCCGGTAGCCGTGACGCGCGAGCCACGCCAGCTGGAGTTCGAAGTTCACCGGCGAGGTCGTGATCATGCCGTCCACAGGAGAGATGTGATGGTACATCAGCACCGGCACGGTACGGCTGCTCGGCCTCATGGATAGACGATCTCCACTGCTTCAGGCGCGGTCCAGCCATTGAGCCGCTCAAGCATGGCGTCGGCCATGCGTACGCGCCACGCATCACCCAATCGCACCGCGCAGCGGAATTCACGCCGGCGAAGCAGAATCTCTACCGCCACGCCAGGCGAATCGCCATCCGACTGTGCTCGATAGGGATCGAGCAACTCGCGCAGCCGCGCGGTGTCTCCGTTGCCGTTCAACGGGATGCGAAGCGCACGCGCGCGCGCTTCCCGCACCAGGGGCAAGTCGTACACCGACTCGGCCACCACGCGCAGCCCGCCGGTATAGTCGTCACTGCCAACCTTCCCGTGAATGATGATCAAGCGATCTTCCTTGAGGCGCGCGCGGTGCTGTTCGTAGAGCTCGTTGAAAATGGCGACTTCGACCTGGGCCGAGCCGTCATCGAGCGTGGCATAAAGCATTTTTCCGCGGCGCGTCATCTTGACACGGACGGCGTTGAGCACGCCCGCAAACCACTGCGAGTCACGACTTGGCGCCAGGCGCGCCAGGGGCTTTGGCGCAAACCGGCGCACTTCGTCACGCCAGGCATCGAAGAGGTGCCCGCTGAAGAAGAAGCCCAGCGCCGACTTCTCGTGCATGAGGCGCGCCTGCAGATCCCACGGGGTCACATTCGCCAACTCATCGGCGACAATCTCACCGGTATCGTCCGCGAAAAGCGACACCTGATTCGCGCTGCGTTCGGTCTGCTCGGCCGCCTCCATGGCGCTGCCCACGGTCTCGAGCAAAGCGGCGCGATTGTCGCGGATACTGTCGAACGCGCCCGCGCGGATCAGTGCCTCGATGGTGCGGCGGTTGACCGTGCGGCGATCTACCCGGCGGCAAAAATCGAACAAGCCGGTGAACGGCCCGCCCGCCGAACGCGCGCGTATGATCTCTTCCACCGCCCCCTGCCCCGTGCCCTTTACCGCGCCAAGCCCATACCGCACGGTGCGCGGTGGCAGCCCCTGATCGGTATGGGCGTCATCCACCGGCTCGAAGCGGTAATTCGACGCGTTGACGTCGGGGGGCAGCACCGCAATGCCATTGGCCAGGGCGTCCTTCCAGACAACCCGCACTTTGTCGGTGTCGTCGAGGTCGGAAGAAATCGTCGCCGCGAGAAATTCGGCAGGATGGTAGGCTTTCAGCCAGGCCGTCTGATACGTGATCAGGGCGTACGCGGCGGAATGACTCTTGTTGAACCCGTAGCCCGCGAACTTCTCCATCAGATCGAACAGCTTGACGGCAAGGTCGGCGGCGTATCCCTTCTTGACGGCTCCCGCTTCGAAGGTAACGCGGTGCTTGGCCATCTCGGACGGCTTCTTCTTTCCCATGGCACGCCGCAGCAGATCGGCGCCGCCCAGGCTGTAGCCACCGATGATCTGAGATATCAGCATCACCTGTTCCTGATACACGATCACACCATACGTGCTTTTCAGAACAGGCTCGAGATCAGGGTGGAAGTAATCGACCGTGGCCTGGCCATGTTTGCGGTCGACGAAGTCGATGACCATGCCCGACTCCAGCGGCCCCGGGCGGTAGAGCGCCAGGATGGCGATCAGATCCTCGAAGGTATTCGGCCGCAGCCGCCCCAGCAATTCCTTCATGCCGCGCGATTCAAGCTGGAACACAGCGGTCGTGTTGCCCTCGCACAGCAGCCGGTACGTTCCCTCGTCATCGAGCGGCAGCGCCATGAGATCGAAATCGCGCTTGTTCGGGTTGAATCGGCGCACGTAGCGCACCGCCCAGTCGAGAATGGTGAGATTGCGCAAACCGAGGAAGTCGAACTTCACCAGTCCGACTGCTTCGACATCGTCTTTGTCGAACTGAGACACGGCGCTGGCGCCGGCGCCCTGGCAGTACAGCGGGCAGAAATCGGTGAGTTTGCCCGGAGCGATCAGCACACCGCCCGCATGCATGCCCACGTTGCGGGTCAGCCCTTCCAGCGGACGCGCCAGGTCGATCAGCGCCTTGACCTCTTCGTCCTGCTCGTAGCGCTCTTTGAACGCTGGTTCATTGGCCAGTGTGCGATCCAGTGTCCAGGGATCGATCGGGTTGAAGGGAATGAGCTTTGCCAGACTGTCGCACAGGGAATACGGCATCTCGAGCACCCGTCCCACGTCGCGCAGGACCGCCTTGGCCCCGAGGGACCCGAACGTGGCGATCTGACTCACCGCATCACGCCCGTATTTCTGCTTCACATACTCGATGACGCGCTCGCGGTTGTCCTGGCAGAAGTCGACGTCGAAGTCGGGCATGGACACCCGCTCGGGATTCAGGAATCGTTCGAACAGCAGGTCGTAACGGATCGGATCGAGATCGGTGATGCCCAGCGAAAAGGCCACCAGCGAACCAGCGCCCGATCCCCGCCCCGGACCAACCGGTACGCCATTACCCTTGCCCCAGTTGATGAAGTCGGCAACGATCAGGAAGTAGCCGGAAAACCCCATGCTGGTGATCGTCTTGCACTCGCGCTCCAGCCGTTCGCGGTAGGCCGGATACTTTTCACGGCGCAGCGCTTCATCGGGAAACAGCACGGCCATGCGCGCCTCGAAGCCCCGCTCGGCCAGCCCCACCATGTAATCATCCAGGGCGACGCCATCGGGCGTGGGGAACTCGGGCAGGCGCGGCGTTCCCAGTGTCAGCGTCAGCGTGCAGCGGCGGGCGATCTCCAGGGTGTTGGTCAACGCCGCCGGAACGTCGGCAAAGCGCGCCGCCATCTCCTGCGAGCTGGCGAAGTATTGCTCCGTCGTATAGCGGCGCCGGCGCCTTGGATTGGCCAGCTGCTCGCCCTCGGCGATGCAGACACGGACTTCGTGCGCGCGAAAATCGCCCGGCTCCAGATACTGCACCGGATGCGTGGCGACCACCGGCAGACCGAGTGCCGCAGCCAGCCGCACGGCGGCCTGCACATAGGCTTCGTCGCCATCCACGCCAGCGCGTTGCAACTCGATGTAATAGCGATTCGGGAACAGGCGCGACCATGCCAGCGCCGCATCACGCGCTTCTTCGACCCGCCCCGCATCCAGCGCATGCCCCACGTCGCCGGCACGCGCACCGGACAGGGCGATTAGGCCGTCGACGCCCTGAAACCACTCGGCGCGCACTTCGGCGCGGCCGCGGTACTGGTTGTCCAGCCATGCGCGCGTAAGGATCTGGCACAGGGCAAGATAACCGGCACGACTCGCAACCAGCAGCAAAAGCCGATACGGCTTGTCGCGATCGGTATCGTTCTGCACATAGACATCGCACCCCGCAATGGGCTTGACGCCAGCCTTGCGGGCCGCCTTGTAGAGTTTCACCAGCCCGAAGACGTTGGCAAGATCGGTCAGCGCCACCGCCGGCTGGCCGAATTCCACGGCCTTGGCGACGAGTTCGGGAATACGCACGATGCCGTCCACCACCGAAAATTCGGAGTGGACGCGCAAATGCACGAACGGGGATGTGAGGTTCGGTTCGGTCATGCTGCGATTGTACCCAGGGTAGCCGTGAACATTAAGCCCATCCGGCCGCCGCGCACCGTCGATGGGCGCGCAGTCGCCATCAAGGGATGGCGAGGGCCCCCCAGGCTTTCCGCAAACGTTTGACGGACACCGGCACGGGAGTGCGCAACTCCTGTGCAAACAACGCCACCCTCAACTCTTCGAGCAGCCAGCGGAACGCACTGAGCCGCGCATCCGGCGCGCCTTTGAGCGCCGACCGCGCGCGCTGGTATTGCGCCAGCAGATCCGCCATTGCCGCCATCGACCGGCAATCACGCTGAGGATCGGCCTTGAGTTTGTCCACGCGCAGCCGCGCCGCTTTCAGATAGCGTGGAAAATGTCGGAGTTGGTCGTGCGGCGTATCGCGAATGAACGTTTTGGTCATCAGGCTTCCGATCTGAGCTTGCAGATCGGCATAACTCGCCTTCCAGGGCTTCGCCTGAGGAAGTTTCTTTTGCAGCGCGGCCCACTCCGACAGAATATCGCCCGCCAGCCGGGCCACCTCTCCGGCCAGCAGCCCGAAACGCGCCCGGCCTTCGCCACAGCGTTGCTCGAACGTCGCCGCGTCCACCGGCCACGGCTCGGCCAGGCACGCCTGAGCAAGGCTGCGCGCAATGATCTGATCTTTCAGCTCGTCCCGGGTGCCCAGGCTCATGTACAACAGACTCAGGCGGGTCAAGTCCGCCAGATTCTTCTCCTGGAACCGCAGCGCATCGCGCAAAGCCAGTCGAAAGAGACACAGCAAGCCGCCACGATGATGCGTACGGGCATCGTGAGGGTCGTCGAAGACGTCGATGTCGCAGGTTGCGCCGCGATCCACCAGCGCGGGATAACCGACGAGCGACTGGCCCGCACGGCAGATCTCCACGATCTCCGGCAGTACGCCGAATGTCCAGCCGGTGAGATGCTCATGGTCGAGTATGCGCACGACGTCGGCGTCGGCCGCGGCCGCCTTCTGAAACGAGGCCTGTGCCTGGCGCGCATGCTCGGCCTTGAGCTGATCGAGGTTGCGCCCCGCCGAAAGCATCCGCCCATGCTCGTCGACGACCTTGAAATTCATGAACAGATGCGGCGGCAGCGATTCGATTTTGAAATCGCCAGGCGTCACGCGGACTTTGCCATGCTCCCAGATGTCCTGCGCCAGGGCGTCGAGCAGGCCGGTATTCGGATCCGCGGCGCGATCGAACCACCGTTCGTGAAACCCCGCGGCATAGTCCGGCAATGGGACACAGTGGCGCCTCAACTTCTGCGGCAATGATTTCAAGAGCAGCAGCACTTTTTCCTTGAGCATGCCACGGACCAGCCATTCACAGCGCGCCGCATCGATAGTGTTGAGCGCGAAGAGCGGTACGGTCAGCGTCACCCCATCGCGCGGCGACCCCGGTTCAAAATAATAGTCGAGCGCCATCTCGAGGCCGCGCCAGCGCAGCGTCTTCGGGAAAACGTCGGTCGTGACGCCAGCCGCTTCGTGTTGCATGAGGTCGGTGCGCGTCAGCAATAGAGCGCGCGCCTGGTCGGCATTCAGACTTTTCGCCCATTGCTCCAGGGTGGCGGTCTGGCAGACCTGCGCCGGAATCTGCCTGTCGTAAAACGCCTGGATCAGCGTGTCATCGACCAGAATGTCGGGCCGGCGCGCGCGATGTTCAAGCTTCTCGATCGCCGCGATGAGCCGGCGATTCTTCACCACGAACGGCAGCGAGGTGTCGATTTCGCCATTGACGAGGGCATCGCGAATGAACACTTCCCGCGCGCGCGCCGGGTCGACGCGACCGTAATGCACGCGCCGTCCCGCGTAGACCGGTACGCCGTAGAGCGTCGCCCTTTCGCTGGCGACGACCTGCCCCGCTTTTCTGTCCCACCGCGGATCCGACCAGGCGCGTTGCAGCAGATGCCCGGCGGCCCGCTCCACCCAAACGGGATCGACGCGCGCCACACAGCGCGCATAGAGGCGGCTCGTTTCGACGAGTTCGCCCGCCAATATCCAGCGGCCGGCCTTCTTGCGCAATGGCGATCCGGGATGAATGGAAAAACGAATGCCGCGCGCCCCCAGATAGTCCGCGCGCTCTTCACTCTTCAACCCGATGTTGCCCAGCAAGCCCGCAAGCAGCGCCATGTGCACTTGCTCATAGGTGGCGGGCGTGCCATTGACGCGCCAGCCCTGTTCGCCCACCAGCGCCGATAGTTGGCCATGTACATCGTGCCATTCGCGCAACCGCGGTGGCGACAGGAAGTTCTGCCGGATCAACGCGACGAGCCGGCGCTGCGATTCCCTGTGCGCGACGCGGTCGGCGTACCATCGCCACAGCTTGACGAATGCCAGGAACTCGGACTTGTCGTCGCGGAACTTCGCATGGGCCGCTTCCGCCGCCTCGCGCTGCGCCATCGGACGATCGCGTGGATCACGGACCGAAAGCGCCGAGGCGATGATCAAAATCTCATCGAGGCACGTCCACTCCCGCGCGGCCAGGATCATGCGCCCCAGCCGCGGGTCGACGGGCAATCGCGACAACAACCGTCCCGTATCGGTCAGCTGGTTCTGATGGTCCAGAGCGCCCAGTTCCTGCAGCAGCTGATAGCCGTCCGCAACGGCGCGGCCCGACGGTGGATCGATGAACGGGAACGATTCGATGTCATCCAGCGACAGCGCCTTCATGCGCAGGATGACCGAAGCAAGCGACGAACGCAGAACCTCCGGGTCGGTGTAGCGCGGTCGCGCCGCGAAATCCGCTTCATCGTAGAGGCGTATGCACACGCCCGGTCCGATGCGGCCGCAGCGGCCGGCGCGCTGGTTCGCCGACGCCTGGCTGACCGGCTCGACGTGCAGCTGCTCCACCTTGTTGCGCCAAGAATAACGCTTGACGCGAGCCAGGCCGGTATCCACGACGTAGCGGATGCCGGGAACGGTCAGCGATGTCTCGGCGACGTTGGTGGCGAGGATGACGCGGCGCGCGTTGCCGCGCGGATGGAAGATGCGCTCCTGCTCGGCCTGCGACAGACGCGCGTAGAGGGGAAGCACGTCGGTGCCGGCCGGGTGGCTTTTGCGCAGCGCCTCATCCGCCTCGCGGATTTCACGCTCGCCCGGGAGGAAGACCAGCACATCGCCCGTGCCCAACGCGGCGCACTCGGCAACGCCATCGACCACCGCATCGATCAGATCGCGTTCCTCGTCACGCGGCGCCGACCCGCCTTCTTCGACCGCACGGTCCGCGTCGAGCACTGGCCGGTAACGCACTTCGACCGGATACAGGCGCCCCGACACCTCAATAATCGGAACCGACCGCGCGCCGGCGGAAAAATGGGCGGCAAAGCGGTCGGCGTCGATGGTCGCCGACGTGACGATCACCTTCAGATCAGGCCTTTTGGGAAGCAGTCGCAGCAGGAATCCGAGCAGGAAATCGATGTTCAGGCTGCGCTCATGAGCCTCGTCGATGATCAGTGTGTCGTACCGGCGCAACAGCGGATCGCGCTGCGTCTCGGCCAGCAGGATGCCATCGGTCATGAGCTTGACCGCCGTGTTCGGCCCGCTGCGATCGCTGAAACGTATCTGATACCCCACCCATTCGCCCAACGTCGTTTTCAGCTCGTCGGCGAGACGATGCGCCACGGACGTGGCGGCCAGGCGGCGCGGTTGCGTGTGCCCGATCATGCGTTCGGCGCCACGCCCGAGCTCGAGGCAGATTTTCGGAATCTGCGTCGTTTTGCCCGACCCGGTCTCGCCGCACACGATGACGACCTGATGCGTGCGCAGCGCCGCGGCGATTTCCTCGCGGCGCGCGCTCACCGGCAGCGCTTCGGGGTACTCGATGTGAAGGGGCGGCCGACCGGCGCCGCGCCCGTCCGCGGCCGGGCCGGCGTTTACGCGCGCGGGCAAATCAACTGACTCTTGCATGAATTCATGATGTCGATGGCGGCTCCTCAAGCGCGGGCAACCGACCGGGGGTTCCCGAAACGATGCGAACAGCATGGCGCCAAGAGAATAATTATAATTTTGTTCTCTGCCGGGATGCCGGCGGGGATACCGGCGCGGCAAGGTACCGGCGCACGCGGGCCTGTCGCTCACGTATCAATACCGGCCAACCCGGTGCCCACCACCGCCAGTGTTTCAAAAAGCGACATGGCAACGACCGACGACATTCTTTCTGCGCAAGACGCCCCCGAAAACGCGCCCGCCCAATTCGTGCGCTGGTTCCGCGACGTTGCGCCCTACGTGCACGACTTCCGCGGCAAGATCTTCGTCATTGGTTTCGGTGGCGAACTCGTGAGAGACGGAGCGCTGAACGCGCTGGTGCAAGATCTTTCACTGCTCTCGGCGCTTGGCATCCGCCTGATCCTCGTGCATGGGTCGCGCCCGCAAGTCAACGAACAACTTCGGCTCAAGGGCTATGCCACGCAATTCGGCCGCGGCACCGAGCCAACCAGCGCTGACGCGCTGGAATGCGCCAAAGAGGCGGCCGGCGAGATTCGCCTCGACATAGAGGCCGCATTCAGCCAGGGGCTGCCCAACACGCCGATGTCGCACGCGCAGATTCGCGTCATCTCCGGCAACTTCGTCACCGCGCGCCCGGTCGGGATCATCGACGGGGTCGATTACAAACATGCTGGCGCCGTGCGCAAGGTCGATCTCGAGGCTATCAGAAACATCATCAGCCAGGGGGCGATCGTTCTGTTGTCGCCACTGGGTTTTTCACCCACGGGCGAAGCGTTCAACTTGGCCATGGAAGATTTGGCAACCAGTGCCGCGGTGGCGCTGCGCGCGGAAAAACTCATTTTTCTGACTCAGGACAGAACCGTTCACAACACGGACGGCACGATAGACACCGAGCTGGCGCGCGAGGATGCCGAGGCCCTGCTCGCTTCCAGGACACTGGACGAGGACACCGCCTCGTTCCTGGCGCATGCCTCGCTCGCCGTCAAACGCGGTGTCGCGCGCGCTCACCTCATCCCCTACACGCTGGACGGCAGCGTATTGCTCGAGATCTTCACGCACGATGGTGTCGGCACCATGGTGGTGGAAGATACGCTCGACGATATCCGCCCCGCCACCGTCGACGACGTGGGTGCCATCGTTCAGCTGATCGAACCGCTGGAGGAAGACGGCACCCTGGTTCCGCGCGGGCGTTCCATCATCGAACGGGAAGTGGAAAAATTCACGGTGCTGGAGCACGACGGCGTCATATACGGCTGCGTCGCCCTCAGGCCATATCTGGACGAGGGCATGGCCGAAATGGCGTGTCTGATCGTACACCCCGAATGGCAGGGAACCGGCGAGGGCGAAGTTCTGCTGCGCCACACCGAGTCACAGGCACGCGCCATGGGCGCCAAACGCCTGTTCGTGCTGACGACGCGCACTTCTCACTGGTTCCTGAACCGCGGTTTCGTGCAGGGCGGCGTCTCGGACCTGCCCCATGAGAAACGGGCGCACTATAACCGTTCTCGTAACAGCCTGGTGTTCATCAAGCGGCTGTGAACGGCCCGTCACGTCACGCGTCGTCACGCGGCGGCGTTTCGCCACGCGCCATGCGCTCGGCATTCTTCACGCCAGTGTGGCGCACATCGTCTCCGCGCACCATGTAAATGACGCGCTCCGACATATTCTTCGCATGATCGCCAATACGCTCCAGCGACCGGGCGATGAAAATCAAATCGATGGAACGCGAGATGGTATGCGGGTCTTCGATCATGTAGGTAATCATCTGGCGCAGCGCCGCCTTCCATTCCTTGTCCACCGACTTGTCGCGGCGCACAACCTCTGCCGCATGCAGCGCGTCTTTGCGCGCGAACGAATCCAGCGCGTTGCGCACCATTCCCGTCACGCACTCGGCGATGTGTTCGAGATCGACCGCTGGACTGTAATGGGCATCTGCTTCGTAGAGACGCCGCGCAAATTTCGCGATTTTGTCCGCTTCGTCGCCGCAACGCTCCATATCGGTCAACATTTTTGAAATGGACAGCAGCAGCCGCAAGTCTCCGGCAGTTGGCTGGTGACGCGCGATCAGCACGCCGATGCGTTCATCGATGTCAACCTCCAGCTGGTTGACGGTCTTTTCGTGCTCGCGGACCCGTTCGGCGACAACCAGATCGCCCGTCGTCAACACGGCCATGGCATCCCGCACCATGGACTCGACCAATCCCCCCATTTGCAGAAACGTGGAACAGGTGGCCTCGAGATCGGTGCGAAACTGTTTGTTGGTGTGCTCGAACATGCCGGCCCTCGATGCGGAAAATGGTTATGAGCGGCCGGGCGCCAGTTCGCGCATGCCGCTTTGCGTTGCAACCAACGCCAGATCGGCCCCGGCTATGGCAAACAGACCGCAGGCGACCACACCCGGAATATTGTTGATGGTGGTCTCCAGCGCGACAGGATCGACAATGTCGAGATTCGACACATCGAGGATGCCGCACCCATTGTCGGTCAGGAACCCGCGACGCTCGCGCGGAACGCCCCCCAACCCCCGCAGGCGCCGCGCCACTGCGGCCGTGGCCATGGGAATCACCTCGACCGGCAGCGGGAACTTCCCCAGCCGCTCGACACACTTGCTTTCGTCGACGATGCACAGAAAGCGCTTGGCGACAGATGCCACGATCTTTTCGCGGGTCAACGCACCACCGCCGCCCTTGGTCAGGCGCAGGGCGCGGTCGACCTCGTCGGCGCCATCGACATACCAGGGAAACGACTCGATTTCGTTCAGATCGAGTACCTCGATACCGTACCCCCTGAGGCGATCGGCGCTGCGCCCGGAACTGGACACCGCCGCGCGGAATCGATGCTTGTGCGCCGCCAGCGCATCGATGAACAGATCGACGGTGGAGCCCGTGCCCACGCCAAGCACGGCATCGGGATCGATGCGGGGAAGGACGTAGTCGAGCGCCGCGCGCGCGGCATTCTCTTTAAGCGCTTGCTGAGACAGCACGGTACATCAGCCTCGTTCAAAATGGATGACGACTATTTCACCACACTTTCACCCAATGCCCCAGTGCCGCTCACGTGTTCGATCGCCGGCGCGCAAGTGCCCAGTAGGCCGCCTCGAGCGCGGCGCCATAGCGCTCCCCCTCGTCGCCAGCCACCTTCGCGAGCGAGCGCCCGAGCCGCGACAGGTTTGCAGCCCTGCGCCGCGCGGTCGACCGGCATTGCCGCCCACGATCGAAATCGATGAGCCAGACCTGGCCACAGGCATCGAACAAGATGTTGTAAGCATTGAGATCGGCATGCCAGAAACCCGCTTCATGCAGGTCGAATATGGCTTTTGCGACCCGTGGACACGACTCGATGGCAAGCGCGCACGCCAGCGGCACCGCGCCGTCGATGCGCTCGACCAGGATGGCGGCGGTATACGTCAACCCCCGCCGCCAGTATGCCGCGGCAATTGGCCTGGGGACCGCCAAACCGCGCGCGCGCAGGGTGGCGAGGAGGGCGAATTCCGCAAACGACCGGGTTCGACACGCGCCGGCCCACAAATAGCGCGCACGGCTGACACGCGCCGCCAGCCCGCCGCGGCGGTAATGGCGCAGCACCGCCGCACCGAATTCCCCGGTGGCGAACCACGCCGCGCGGCGCCCCCCCGCGCCAACGGGCGACGCGCCCAGGCGGGGATCCCGTGGGTCGAAAAGAAACGCCCCCGCGTCGCGAACCCGCGCCGGATCGAAGCGCATCGCACCGCCCGCCAGCGGGCGCGTGACGGAAGAGAACGACGGTTGCGGCATGGCGATCGATTCCTCACAGGGTTGATTATCACGCGCGGTTCACACCCGGCGGCGTGAATCGGCAGTTCGCAGGCGTTCGGAGCAACCCCGCGGAGTGCTCACTCGACCCGGGCCAGCGCGCCGTCGACGCGATCGACCGCCCAGATATCGAGCCCCTCGATCGGCCGTCGCGGTGCGTTCGCCCGCGGAATGAGCGCGGTGCCGAACCCCAGCTTCGCCGCTTCCTTCAAACGTTCCTGACCGCGTGGCGCCGGCCGAATCTCGCCGGCCAGACCAACCTCCCCGAAGACGACGAGGCCCGCGGGCAGTGGGCGGTTGTGCAGCGACGAAACGATGGCCAGCAGAACGGGCAGATCGGCCGCCGGCTCCGCAATCTTGACGCCGCCCACCGCGTTGACGAAAACATCCTGATCAAACGTGGCAATGCCGGCGTGGCGGTGCAGTACCGCCAGCAACAATGCCAACCGGTTGCTCTCCAGGCCCACCGACAGCCGCCGCGGATTGGGCACGTGCGCGCCATCGACCAGGGCCTGTATTTCGACCAACAGCGGCCGCGTCCCCTCTTGGGTGGCCATGACGCATGCGCCCGCCACGTCGCGATCATGCCGTGACAGAAACAGCGCCGACGGATTGCTGACACCGCGCAAGCCGTGATCGGTCATGGCGAATACACCGAGTTCGTTCGCCGCGCCGAAGCGGTTCTTGAACGCGCGTATCAGGCGATACGCCGAGTGCGTATCGCCCTCGAAGTAGAGTACCGTGTCGACGATGTGCTCGACGACCCGCGGCCCAGCCAACGAACCGTCCTTGGTCACGTGTCCGATCATGACCACGGAAACGCCCATCTGCTTGGCCACGCGCGTGAGTTGCGCCACACATTCGCGCACTTGCGACACTGAGCCAGGCGCCGCGCCCAAGGCCGAAGAATAGAGGGTTTGAATGGAATCGATCACCGCCACGCGCGGTCGGCGCTGCTCCAGGGAATCCAGGATCGCCTCGAGCCGAATTTCCGCCAGCAGCTCCACGTCCGTGTCGCCAATGCCAACGCGGCGGGCGCGCAGGGCCACCTGCTCGGGCGATTCTTCACCCGTCACATACAGCACGCTGACGACGCGCGACAACGACGCCGTGGCCTGCAGCAGCAGGGTCGACTTGCCTATCCCCGGATCACCACCCAGCAGAACCACGCCGCCGTTCACCAGCCCGCCGCCAAGGACACGATCGAATTCGTCCAGGCCCGTCGGCTGGCGCGAAGTTTCATGCGCATCGATGTCGGCAAGGCGCAACACCGGCGAGCTCCCCGCAAGCGGCGCGTAACGGTGTGCCTCTTCGACCGCCCGCGGGGCGGCCTCCTCTCGCAGCGAATTCCATTCACCACACTGCGCACAGCGGCCCTCCCACTTGGGGTACGAAGCGCCGCATGCGCTGCAGACGTATATCCGCTTAGCTTTTGCCACGATCTGGCCCGCCCCCATCGGTTTGCGCACACGAATTGACCAAACCGTGCACTACAGGCCGCCTCCACCGTCCACGCCCAGCACCTGGCCGGTGATGTAGCCCGCATCGTCCCCCAGCAGGAACACGACCGCAGCGGCGACGTCGGCGGGCTGCCCCACCCGCTTCATGGGGATGGATGCCAGCGCCCGGGCTTCCTGCTCGCTTCCCACCGGATGATTGGCGCGGAACAATTCGGTTTCGATCGGCCCCGGCGAGACCGCATTCACCGTAATGCCGTATTCGGCCAGCTCGATCGCCCAGGTGCGGGTACAGCCGATGAGGCCGCACTTGGCAGCCGCATAGCTCGTACGGCCGATCGCCCCGCGCGCGGCTCGACTGCAAATATTGACGATGCGCCCCTGGCGGCGCGTCTTCATCGAATCCACGAACGCCTGGACCGTCTGCACCGCCACGCGAACGTTCAAATCGAACACGCCATAGAGTGACGCCAGTTCTACTTTACCCAATGGCTCGGGCATCACGATGCCAACGTTGTTGACCACCGCATCGACCGGATATTTTTCGCGTATCACCCGCAGGATTTCTTCCGTTTCGCCCGCATTGGCGAGATCGCACGAGTACAGGTAACCGGGAAAATCAATGTCTTGGGTATGGCGCGCGATGCCGACCACGTGACAGCTCAGGTCGGCCAGCCGGCGACTGATGGCCCAGCCGATTCCTTTGGTTGCGCCAGTGACTAGTACGCACTTGTCTTTCACGAACACCCTCCTCTTGGCTCCGGCAGCAAACGCCAGTCAGTTGGAAACCACCTTCCGCGGCACGCGGGGCGCCACGGCGCACAGCAGCTCATAACCGATGGTGCCACAGGATGCGGCGACTTCATCGACCGTGGGTCCGCCCTCGCCCCACAGGACGACCCGCAATCCCACACGGGCATTCGGCACCGCGGTCAGGTCGACCGCGAGCATGTCCATTGAGACGCGTCCCAGCACCCGCGTGCGCACTCCGCCCACAGTGACGGGGGTGCCCGTGGGCGCATGCCGCGGGTAGCCGTCGGCATACCCACAGCATACGACACCGATCGTCATCGGCCGCGGCGCGCTGAACAAGTGGCCGTAGCCGACGCGATAACCGGCCGGAATCCGGCGCACGCTGATGAGTTCGGCCGAGAGTGTCATTCCGGGGCGCAGGTCGAAATCCGCGGCGGGCCGGCTGGCAAAGGGCGAAGCGCCGTAAAGGCAGATGCCGGGGCGCACCCACTGTTCGACACCCGCCGGCAGGCGTGCCCAGAAGCCGGCGGTGAGCGTCGCCGCGGAATTGCAGACACTGACTCGCCCCGGAAGACCGTCCGTGACATTGCCAAACACTTGCAGCTGTCGACCCGTGGCGTCGGGGTCGTCATCCGCGCGGGCGAAGTGCGTCATCTTGCCGAGGCGCCCCAATATGCCGCGCCGTTGCAAATCACCCGCCACGCGATAGGCATCCCGGTAAGCGTCGGGCGGGAAACCCAGGCGACCCATGCCTGAATCGAGCTTGATCATTGCGTCGATGGGCGTGCACGGCGCCGCCAGCCGCAGCATGTCGAGTTGTTCCC
Organism: Candidimonas sp.; assembly: GCA_004298545.1. Lineage (GTDB taxonomy): Bacteria > Pseudomonadota > Gammaproteobacteria > Burkholderiales > Burkholderiaceae_B > SCQX01. The sequence continues at coordinate 15,135 of SCQX01000157.1, forward strand.
GGGTGTGCACGGTGACCGTGAGACCATAGTGGTCGATCACCGGCAGGTCGGCGGCCTCGAAGAAACCCTCCAGCAGCAAGATTGGCCGGGTCCAGCCCGCCGCGCGGCACTGGATGGCTTCATCGAGGTCGAGCATGGCAAGACCATCGGCCCGGGAAAACGCCGCCACCGCGCTCAAGATGCCATGGCCATAGGCGTTGGCCTTGACGACCGCCCAGATGAACGGCGCCGGGCGCGCGGGCGGACGGCTCCGGTCGAGGCCAGTGGCCACGACGGCAAGGTTGTGTGTCAACGACGGCAGGGAAACCGTGGCCAGGATGGGGCGCGGCATACTTCCTCCAGAAGAGCCAAAGTCTAATCCAGTTCGAGGGCATGCGCGACTTCGGGGCCCCCACCACCACACACGCCCCGCCACGCGCAAACCCATGATGATGAACGGGTTGCGCGTCGCGACGCGCCCACAGCTACTACACTATGGACAGCGCCTGGCGGGGTCCCACTCACGGCCTCGACGGCGCGCCCCGCGCCGATGCAAGAGCATCCTCAAGGCGCCGCAGGGCTTCCACAGCGCGGACGCGCGCCCCGCGCCGATACAGGAAAACCATGGATCCCAACGAATACTGTAAAGAGAAGGCCGCCCGCGCCGGCACCAGCCTTCATTACGCCTTTCTGTTTCTGCCGCTCGAGCGCCGGCGCGCCGCCATTGCGCTGCATGCCTTCTCGCGCGAAATCGGCGATACGATCGCCAAGACGACCGAAATCTCAGTGGCGCGCGTCAAACTCGCCTGGTGGCGAACTCAGGTGGACCAGCTGTTCGCCGGGCAAACCAGCCACCCGGTCATGATCGCCCTCGCACCCCACGTGCAGCCTTACGGAATCACCGCCGAACGGATGCATGCGGTCATCGACGGCATGGAAACAGACCTCGACCAGTCAGGCTACCCCGATTGGCCAAGCCTTCAATCCTATTGCTGGCACGCCGCCGGCGTGGTGGGCGAAATGGCGGCGGGCGTGTTCGGCTACACCGATCCGGGCACCCTTCTTTATGCGGAAAAAATGGGGCTGGCCCTGCGGCTCACCAACATCATCCGCGATGTCGGCGACGACGCGCGGCGTGGGCGCATCTACCTGCCGGCCGACGATATGGAACGGTTCGGCGTGGCGCCGACCGACATTCTGAACGGCCGCTATACGGATCAGTTCCTGGCGCTGATGCGTTTCGAGACACAGCGCGCCCGCGACTGCTACCGCGAGGCAATGCGGATGCTGCCCGACGCCGACCGGCGGTCGCAACGCCCGGGCCTGATGATGGCGTCCATCTACCATACGCTGCTCGATGAACTTGAACGCGACCAATGGCACGTGCTGGACCAGCGCATCGGGTTGACGCCCATCCGCAAGTTCTGGCTCGCCTGGTCTGGCTGGGTCGGCGGCGGGCGGTCCATTGTGCGGCGGCTGAGCCATTGAGCCTGGCCGCGCCGCGCATCAAATGGCGTGCTGGGTGATGTAGTCGCGCACCAGCGCGGGCTGGCAGGCCATGACGTGCACGCGTTGTGGCAGATCGAGCAGGTTGCGCAAATGCGCCGGCACGGGCGCGGGATGGCCCACCGCCTCGCGAATAGTCGCATCGAACTTCACGGCCAGCGCCGTTTCGAGCACCAGCATGGGAACGCCCGCCTCCACGTGCGCCCGCGCCACCTTGATGGCATCGGCCGTATGGGGGTCGACCAGCACACCCGACCGCTCATGCACCGTGCGTATCGTGGCCAGGCGATCGGCATGCGTACTCGTGCCGCCGACAAACCCGTAGCGGGCTTCGAAGCTGGGCTGTAGATCGCGCAGGTTGAACTCGCCGTCAGCGGCAAGCCGCTGCCACAGATCGCGTACGCGCGCCGCGTCGCGACCGACCAGATCGAACACGAAGCGTTCGAAATTGGAGGCGCGCGAGATGTCCATCGAAGGGCTCGACGTCGCGTAGGTTTGAGCCGCCGACCGCGGCCGATACACCCCCGTGCGAAAGAATTCTTCGAGCACGTTGTTTTCGTTGGTGGCAAGCACCAGATGACGTATCGGCAGCCCCATGACGCGCGCGAAATGCCCCGCCAGAATGTTTCCAAAATTTCCCGACGGCACCGCGAATGATACTTCGCCGGGCGAGCGCGAACCGTCGGTCATGCGCAGCCAGCCCCAAAAGTAATACACCACTTGCGCGGCGATGCGCGCCCAGTTGATGGAATTGACCGCACCCAGCCGGTAGCGCGACTTGAACGCAAGATCGCCGGCCAGCGCCTTGACGATGTCCTGACACTCGTCGAACACACCGTCCATTGCCAGGTTGTGAATGTTCGCGTCTTGCAGCGAGTACATCTGCGCGCGCTGGAATGCGCTCATGCGGCCGTGGGGCGACAGCATGAACACGGCCACGCCGCGCTTGCCGCGCAATGCGTATTCGGCCGCCGAGCCGGTATCGCCCGAGGTAGCGCCCAGAATATTCAGCGTGGCGCGCCGCTGCCCGAGCACATATTCGAAAACCTGGCCCAGAAACTGCATGGCGATATCTTTGAATGCCAGCGTGGGGCCCTGCGACAACCCGAGCAGCGTCAGACCGCCGTCGAGCGGCTTCAGCGGCACGATCTCGCGGCTGCCGAAGAGTGCCGGCGTATAGGCCGCACGTGTCAGGCGCAGAAGATCGGACGGTGGAATGTCGTCGATGAACAGCCCCAGGACAGCGGCGCCCAGCTCGGGGTAGCTCAGTGCCCGCCACGCCTCCAGTGTGTCACGTGGCACCCGCGGGGGCGACACTGGCACGGTCAATCCGCCATCGGGTGCCAGCCCTTCGAGCAAAATGTCGGAAAACGGCCGCGGCGTCATGCCGCCACGCGTGGATTCATAGTTCATAGCAGATGTTCCACCCTCAGGCGCGTCACGCCCGACTTGACGAAAGGCAGCGCCTGGATGCGGTCGATGGCGCCATCGACCGCGCCCTCGCGTGCGTCGTGCGACAGGAAAATGATATCGGCATCGCTATCGCCGTGCGGGGTCTGGAACATGGAGCCAATCGATATGCCCGCCGCCGACAGGATACGCGAAAGATCGGCAAGCACCCCGGGGCGATCCTCCACGCGCAACCGCAAATAATAAGAGGACACGATTTCCGCCATGGGCAAGACCGGCGTGTCGTCCAGCGCATCGGGCTGGAACGCCAGATAGGGCACCCGGTGGTCCGGATCGGCCGAATCCAGGCGCGCCACGTCGACCAGGTCGGCCACGACCGCCGAGGCGGTCGGCAGGGCGCCAGCGCCCTGCCCATAGTACAAGGTTGGCCCGACCATGTCGCCGCTGACCAGCACCGCGTTCATGGCTCCCTCGACGTTGGCCAGCAGGCGGTCCGCCGGAATGAGCGTTGGATGCACGCGCAGTTCGAAGCCATCTGGCCGCCGCCGCGCGATGCCCAGCAGCTTGATCCGATAGCCCAGGCGCTCGGCGTGAGCGATGTCTTCCTGCGCGAGCTTTGACACACCTTCGATGTGCACCTTGTCGAACTGGACGGGAATGCCGAACGCCAGCGACGCGAGCAGGGTCAGCTTGTGCGCCGCGTCCACACCCTCGACATCGAACGTGGGGTTGGCCTCGGCATAGCCAAGTTGCTGCGCCTGCGCCAACGCGTCGTCGAACGACAGCCCGCGGGCGCGCATCTCCGACAGGACGAAGTTTGTCGTGCCATTGATGATGCCCGCCACCCACTGAATATGGTTGGCGGCCAGGCCCTCGCGTATGGCCTTGACGATCGGAATTCCGCCCGCGACGGCCGCCTCGAAGGCAACCATGACGGCATGTTCCCGCGCCGCGGAAAAGATCGTATTGCCGTGTATGGCAAGCAACGCCTTGTTGGCCGTGACGACATGCTTGCCGCGTCGGATGGCTTCCATCACCCAGGCGCGCGCCACCGTGTCGCCGCCGATGAGTTCGACCACGACGTCGATGGCGGGATGGCGCACGACTTCCATGCCGTCGGACGTGACCAGCACCCCGTCGCCGACCAGGCGGCGGGCCTTGGCGACGTCGCGTACGGCAATGGCCGCCACCTCGATGCGCCGACCCGCCCGACGGGCGATTTCCTCGGCGTTGCGCGTCAGGACTTCCCAAGTACCGGCGCCAACGACTCCCAGGCCAAGCAGACCGACCCTCAGGCCGCGCATTTGATCAAGCCATCTTTGCGAAACATGTCGCGTATGCCCCGTATGGCCTGGCGGGTGCGCTGCTCATTCTCGATGAGCGCGAAACGCACGTGGCCGTCGCCATAATCGCCGAATCCGATCCCGGGCGAAACCGCCACCCTGGCGTCGGCCAGGAGGCGCTTGGAGAATTCGAGCGACCCGAGGCCGCGATAAGCCTCTGGAATGCGCGCCCAGATGTACATGGACGCCTTGGGAACTTCAACCTTCCAGCCGATCTCGCACAACCCGTGGGCGAGAACGTCGCGGCGGGCACGGTATTTCTCGACCACCTCCGCCACACAGTCCTGGGGCCCTTCAAGCGCGGCGATGGCTGCTACTTGAATGGGGGTGAACGTGCCATAGTCGTGGTAGCTCTTGATGCGCGCCAGGGCGTTGACGAGCTCCGCATTGCCCACCATGAAGCCGACACGCCAGCCTGCCATGTTATAGCTCTTGCTCATGGTGAAGAACTCCACCGCCACATCGCGGGCGCGATCCACCTGCATGATCGATGGCGCCACGTACCCGTCGAAGGTGATGTCGGCGTATGCCAGGTCGTTCACGACCAGAATCCCGTGTTCGCGCGCCAATGCCACCACGCGTTCGAAAAAGGCGAGATCGACGCACTGCGCGGTCGGATTGCTGGGAAAGCCAAGAATCATCATCTTGGGCTTCGGTATGCTTTCGCGCACGGCGCGTTCGATTTCATCGAAGAAATCGAGCCCCGGTGCCATGGGTACCGAGCGAATATTCGCGCCCGCGATGACCGCACCATAAATATGGATCGGGTAACTGGGATTGGGCACGAGCACCGTGTCGCCGCGATCGAGCGTCGCCAGCATCAGGTGCGCCAAGCCTTCCTTCGACCCAATGGTGACAATGGCTTCGGAATTGGAGTCGATCGATACGCCATAGCGGCGCGCGTACCACCCCGCGATCGCGCGCCGCAGGCGCGGGATACCGCGCGACACCGAATAGCCATGGGTGTCGGGACGGTTCGCGACCTCTACCAGTTTGCGCACGATATGGGCCGGCGTCGGACCGTCGGGATTACCCATCGACATGTCGATGATGTCCTCGCCACGGCGCCGGGCCGCCATTTTCAGTTCGCCGGTAATGTTGAACACGTAGGGAGGCAGGCGATCGATGCGAGGAAAGCGGGTCATGAACAAATACCCCAAAATGAGCGTGGCGAAATCGCAGGCGCGGTCGACGCATCGGCCCACCCACGCCGCGAAAACGCGGAATTCAGTAGTTTATACCGACGGCGGACGTTTCCTTCGCCACGATTCGGCCGACGATGGAAGTTTCCCTTGCCACGATTGGCACAAAACAGATTGCGCTATCATGGAAACAGCATTCCTTGGGGGGCGCAACGTGTTACTGCAATCCGAATCGAACACCGAATTCAACACGGTCACGGCGTACGGCCAAGATTACGTCGAAATCAACACCGTGCAATATCGGCATGCCGTCTATTTCGCACCCGAAGGCGACGTTTCGCCACTGGACGCGAACAGCGTCGGCGACATCACCGAAACACTGCTGAAAAAAATCACCGGCCTGGCAACCGTTCGCAGCGACCCCATGGCGTTTCTCGACGCCGACCCGGCGCCAGCCCTGCCTGAAGACGCGCCGGAGGTCGTTCTGATCGGTACGGGCTCGACGCAGCGGTTCCTACCGCACGGGGTGGCCGAGTCGCTGACCCGCCTGGGCATCGGCGTCGAGGCCATGACCACGCAAGCGGCCGCCCGCACATACAACATCCTGATGTCCGAGGGTCGGCACGTCATCGTGGCGCTCCTCACACACGAGGAACCTCAATCATGAGCTCGCCTGCCGTGGGGGAACCGATTCCCGCCTTTTCCGCCCAAAGCACACAAGGCCGGATCGACAACGCGTCGATCGCGGGGCGCGCGACGGTACTCTATTTCTACCCCAAGGACAATACGCCAGGCTGCACGACCGAAGCACAAAACTTTCGCGACCGCCAGGCCGATTTTGCCGCTGCCCAATGCCAAGTCATCGGCATCTCGCGCGACTCGCTGAAGTCGCACGCCGGTTTCACGGACAAGCAGTCTCTGCCGTTTCCGCTCATTACCGACACCGACGAGGCACTATGCCAGCTGTTCAGCGTCATCAAGCTGAAAAACATGTACGGCCGGCGCGTTCGAGGCATCGAACGCAGCACGTTCCTCATCGATGCGCGTGGCGTTTTGGTACAGGAGTGGCGCGGCGTGCGCGTTCCCGGCCACGTCGACGCCGTTCTGCAAGCCGTGCGAGACATGGTCTGACCGGCGACGGCCAATCACTGTTTCGCCACACGGAACGTTTTCACTCGCCCAGGAGCCCCGCAATGCCGCTACCTTCGCTGCCGACCCGTCTGGGCGGAGCCATCCGTTCGACGACCGCCGCGGCGGTGCCGCAACCCGACAGTCATCCGACGGCCGCCACGACGGCGCCACCCGCCATCCCCCCGACGGCCGCCACGACGGCGCGGCAGACCGACGAACGCCCAACGCCACCCAAGGCGCTGGCGCCGACGGCGCGGCGGACCAAGACGGCAAAAACCCTGCCGGAAGAACCAGACGGCACGGCGCGCCTATTGGCCGTCACGGCGCCGCGCCGCGGAAAAATTCGCCTGCCGACGGCGCGGCGCAAGCTGTTCGTGCTCGATACGAATGTCCTGCTGCACGATTCGAGCTCTTTGTTCAAATTCGAGGAACATGACATCTTCCTGCCCATGGTCGTACTCGAAGAGCTCGATCAGCAAAAGAAAGGTATGTCGGAAGTGGCGCGCAATGCGCGCCAGGTCAGCCGGTTCCTCGACAGCCTGGTCAACGGCGCCACCGGCAACGGTGCCACCAGCCTCGAAAAAGGCGTCGACCTCGACTCGGCCGGAAATCAGGAAGCGCTCGGTACCTTGTATTTCCAGACCACCGCGGTCCACACGTCGCTGCCCATCGAACTGCCCCTGGGCAAAGCGGACAACGCGATCCTGAACATGGTGCACGCGCTGCAAAAATCACATGCCAAGCGCGATGTCATCCTGGTGTCGAAGGACATCAACATGCGCCTCAAGGCGCGCGCGCTGGGCCTGCATGCCGAAGATTATTACAACGACCGCGTTCTCGACGACTCCGATCTGCTGTATGACGGCGCCTTCGCGCTGCCAGAAAACTTCTGGGCGCGCCATGGCAAGGACGTCGAATCCTGGCAGCAGGGCGGAACGACGTTTTACCGCATCAGAGGCCCCCTTTGTTCGCAATTCATCGTCAACGAATTCGTCTACTTCGAGGGTGATCTGCCGCTTCATGCGCAGGTACGCGAGGTCAGCGGCAAAAGCGCGGTACTTGCCACGGTGCGTGATTACAGCCACGGCAAAAACAACGTGTGGGGCATCACCGCCCGCAACCGCGAACAGAATTTCGCGCTCAACCTGCTGATGAATCCCGAGTGCGACTTCGTGTCGCTCCTGGGGCAGGCCGGCACGGGCAAGACGTTGCTCGCGCTGGCAAGCGGTCTGGCACAAACGCTTGAAACCAAACGTTATAACGAAATCATCATCACTCGGGCGACCGTTCCCGTCGGCGACGATATCGGTTTCCTGCCGGGGACGGAAGAGGAAAAAATGCTGCCGTGGATGGGCGCGCTGGAAGACAATCTGGAAGTCCTGCATCTGGGAGCCGGAAACGTCGACGCCGTCGCCGCGCAGCCGTCGGGCGCGGATTGGTCAAAGAATTCCACCATGGAGCTCGTCCGTTCCCGGATCAAAGTCAAATCGCTGAATTTCATGCGCGGGCGCACGTTTCTGAACAAGTATCTCATCATCGACGAGGCACAGAACCTGACGCCCAAGCAGATCAAAACGCTGGTCACGCGGGCTGGCCCCGGTACCAAGATCGTCTGCCTCGGCAATATCGCCCAAATCGATACGCCCTACCTCACCGAAGGCAGCTCGGGGATCACTTATGTGGTGGACCGCTTCAAAGGCTGGCCGCACGCGGGGCATGTCACGCTGCAGCGTGGTGAACGCTCGCGGCTGTCCGACTACGCCAGCGAAGTCCTGTAGCGCCGTCGGCGCGCCTCCCCATCCAGTCCAGTCTCAATGGCTACAACCTCCTCCATCCATCCGCCCGTGGCGATCACACTGGGCGACGCGGCGGGCATCGGCCCGGAAATAATCGTCAAGCTCTATCACGGCGGGCTGCCGTTCCCGGCGGTCGTCTACGGCGACGCGGGCGTCCTGGCCGCCACGGTACGACGCCTCGGATTCGGCCGCCAGATAAAAATCCAGGCCATCAGCGACCCCGGACAAGCGTCGATGCGCGCCGGTACGATACCGGTCGCCAACCGCTGGCAACCGCTACCCGCCGACCTGCCCCCGGGCAAGCTGGATGCGCGCGCGGGCCGCGCGGCCTACGAATATCTGTGCCAGGCCATCGACGACACGCTCGCCGGCAAGCTGCGCGCCATCGTTACCGCCCCTTTGAACAAAGAGGCCATGAAAGCGGGCGGGGTCGATTACCCGGGACACACCGAGGTCCTTGCGGAACGCACGCACACCCAGCACTACGCCATGATGCTGGCCAATCGGGAACTGCGCGTCGTGCTGGCCACCATCCACGTGGCGATCACCGCCGTCCCCGCTCTGATCACGCGCGCCAGCGAACTGACCGTCATCCGCCTCGCGCATGGCGCATGCCGGCAGGCCGGCATCGCGGCACCGCGCGTGGCGGTTGCGGGACTCAACCCGCACGCCGGCGAGAACGGCCGCTTCGGCCGCGAGGAGATCGAGACGATCGCGCCCGCCATCGCGCAAGCCCGCGCGGAAGGGATAGCCGCCAGTGGCCCATGGCCCGGAGACACGATCTTCATGCGGGCGCGACGGGGGGAATTCGATGTGGTGGTCGCCCAATACCATGATCAGGGCCTGATACCCGTGAAATACCTGGGTGTCGACCATGGCGTCAATGTGACGATAGGTCTGCCCTTCGTGCGCACCAGCGTGGACCATGGCACTGCCTTCGACATTGCCGGGCAAGGCATTGCGGACCCGGGTTCCCTGCGCGAAGCCTATACCCTCGCGCTTGCCATGACGGCACCCGCGCCGCGTGCTCAGTAGCCGGCACCGGCCGCATAGTTCAGGAATTTGGTGAAGGCGCCCTGAAACGTCAGGCGCACCGACCCGATGGGCCCGTTGCGCTGCTTGCCAATGATGATTTCGGCCATGCCCTTGTCGGGCGAATCGGGGTTGTAGACTTCGTCGCGATAAATGAACAGGATCAGATCCGCGTCCTGCTCTATGGCGCCCGACTCGCGCAGATCGCTCATCACGGGCCGCTTGTTGGGGCGCTGCTCGAGGCTGCGATTGAGTTGCGACAGCGCCATGAGCGGACAATTCAGTTCTTTCGCAAGGCTTTTGAGCGAGCGGCTGATTTCCGAGATTTCGGTGGCGCGATTCTCACCCGATGACGTCGCTGACATCAGTTGCATATAGTCCACGATGATCAGACCCAGTTGCCCGCACTGCCGCGCCAATCGGCGCGAGCGGGCGCGCACTTCCATGGCATTGAGCGCGGGTGTCTCGTCAATGTAGATTTGTGCCTCCTGCACCTGCTGAACCGCGCTGGTGAGGCGGGGCCAGTCGTCGTTGTTCAGCTTGCCGGTGCGAATGCGGTGCTGATCGAGCATGCCAACCGAGCCCACCATGCGCATCGCCAGCTGCACGGCCCCCATCTCCATTGAAAACACGGCGACGGGCAACCCCTCCTTGATGGCGACATACTCGCCGATATTCATCGCCAGCGATGTCTTGCCCATGGACGGGCGGCCGGCAACGATGATCAGGTCGCCGGGCTGAAGCCCCGACGTCAGACGATCCAGATCGGTGAACCCCGTGGGCACGCCAGTGACCTCACTATCGCCCTCGCGGTGATAGAGCTCGTCGATTCGCTCGATGACCAATTTGAGCAGCGGGTTGATTTCCTGGAAACCACTGGTGCCGCGCGCGCCTTCCTGGGCAATTTGAAACACACGCGACTCTGCCTCGTCGAGCAGCTGGCGTGCGTCCTTGCCCTGGGGACTGAAAGCATTGGCAGCGATTTCGTCGGCCACGGTAATGAGTTTGCGCAGCATCGCGCGCTCGCGGACGATCTCGGCATAACGACGAATGTTGGCCGCCGACGGCGTGTTGTGCGCAAGCGCGTTCAGGTAGGCGAGGCCACCGGCATCGTCGGCCTTGCCAGCGCTCGACAACGACTCATAAACCGTCACCACATCGGCTGGCCGGGCCAACCCGATCAGCCGCGTGATGTGCTGCCATATCAGACGATGGTCGAACTGGTAGAAATCATCCTCGGACAACAGGTCGGTGATCCGATCCCAGGCGGCGTTGTCCAGCAACAGCCCGCCGAGCACCGACTGTTCGGCTTCGACCGAATGGGGAGGCACCCGCAGACTGTCGAGCTGCGGGTCGCCCGCCGCCTTCATCACCGTTTCCAATCTCGGCACCCCATGAAATCAGCCTCCAAAACACGGAAAGCCGGCATCACCGGCTTTCCAGGGTCCGCGACAGGCGACCCGCATCCCAAAAACCGGGGTGGCGGCGTGTCGCTTCAGACCATTTCGCCCTGGACGACGAGCGTGATGTCGGCAACGACATCGGCGTGCAGCGCCACCTGCACCGAGTACTCGCCCACCGCCTTGACCGTGCCGCCAGGCAGCCGAACCTGGACTTTGTGAAAGGTGCCAAAACCCTGCTGCGCCAGCGCCGCCGCAACATCCATATTGGTGACGGACCCAAAAAGGCGGCCATCGACACCCGCCTTCTGGGAGATGGTCAATGTGTGGCCGATCAGCTTCTCGGCCACAGCCTGCGCCGCCGCCAGCTTTTCCGCCTGATGCTTCTCGTGCTCGGCGCGCCGCTCTTCGAACTCCTTCAGGGCCACGGCCGTTGCGCGACGCGCAATTTTCTGGGGTATCAGGTAGTTGCGGGCAAAGCCGTCACGCACTCGCACCACTTCGCCAAGACCACCCAGATTGACGACCTTTTCCAGCAAAATGACTTGCATAGCGATAATCCCGGGTTACTTGTGGTTGTCGGTGTACGGTATCAGCGCCAGGAAACGGGCGCGCTTGATGGCAGTATCGAGTTGACGCTGATAGTGCGCGCGCGTACCGGTCAGGCGCGCCGGAATGATTTTGCCGTTTTCCTGTATGAAATCACGCAGCGTATCGAGATCTTTATAGTCGATCTGCTCCACATTCGCCGCAGTGAAACGGCAGAACTTGCGCCGTTTGAACAACGGATTCTGTTGGTGGTATTTGCGCTTTTCCTTGCTCTTTCTATAGAAAGCCATGATGTGCCTCAAAGGTTTGCCGTGGCGCGATGCCGCTGGCGATGTCTGTCGTCGGCCAGCGCTTGCTCGAACGCATAGGCCAAAAATTACGCAATCCTACGTCTTGCCCCTGTTTTCACCCGCATCCGCCGACGCTTTGGCCGATCCATCGCCCGCCGGCAAGGGCGCCAGCCGCTGAATGTGCAGGACCAGCCGGGCCGCTCCCTTGCGCGTGGGCGCCACGAACCCATCGAGGGACAGCGGCGAACCAGCCGGCGTACCCAACAGCATGAGCGCCACATCCCCCAATGCCACCGCCGCCATTTCAAATGCAACGCGGCGCATGCCGCCTGCTTCGGATACGCTGGAAACATGTTCGAGCCGCATTTCCAGAACCGGCACACCCGCCGGGGTGTACCGCAACGGCAGCGTTTCCACGACAGAAGCGTCCAGCAGCAGGCGGTTCACATCGTAGCCAGAAAACAAGGACCGCGTACGAAAAGGAGTTGAAAAGGATCGCGAAGCGGCTTATTTCGCCTGCCCCGCATTGGCCGTTTCCGTGGTCGATTTACGCGCTTCCTCGCGTTCGACCGACTTCATCATGAAGGACGGCGCGGTCTCCGCGTGCTTGGCCTTGACGACGAGGTGCCGCAGCACTGCATCATTGTAGCGAAACGCATGTTCGAGTTCGTCCAAGGTTTCCTGACTGCACTCGATGTTCATGCAGACGTAATGAGCCTTGACGAGCTTCTGAATGGGATAGGCCAACTGGCGCCGCCCCCAATCCTCGAGGCGATGCACCTGGCCGCCGTTGCCCGTAACCAACGCCTGATAGCGCTCTATCATGGCCGGCACCTGCTCGCTCTGGTCGGGGTGCACGATAAACACGATTTCATAGTGACGCATGAACCACACTCTCCTTGAGGATGTCTTCGCCGCAAAACCGCGCAGCAAAGGGGCAGCCCGTCCGTGGATCGATCGGGCCGCCATCGACTGCCGCGGTTGATTTCCGCGGCCGCCTGATTGCGCACCACCTGACCGATGAATCAGTCAACCACCGGCGAAACCCGCAAACCCCGCCAATAAAGCGAATTTGCGGCGGATCCGTACGGCGCCAAGAACCACGAATCGGGCAAGAAACCGTGTATTCTACTATGAATTGTGCGTCGGGCGCTGAAAAGTAAAGGGGAACGCGTGCTGCTCACCCCACGATCTCGGCATAGGCGGAGTGATTGTGGATCGACTCGAAATTCTCGGCCTGTACGCGAAACCGTGAAATGCCCGGAACCGCGCGCAGATGCGCCGCCACGTCGCGCACGAGATCTTCTACGAACTTCGGATTGTCGTAGGCCCGTTCGGTGACGAATTTTTCATCCGGACGCTTCAACAACCCCCAGAGCTCACAGGACGCCTGCTGTTCCACCAGGCGTATGAGCGCATCCACGTCGACATGTGCGGGTGAATCGAACGCCACGACAGCGGTCACGTGCGAACGCTGGTTGTGCGCGCCGTAGTTGGAAATGGCTTTCGAGCAGGGACACAGGCTGGTCAGCGGCACCTGCATGGATAGCTCGAATCGCGGCGGCTCCTTGCGGGTGACACCGACCTTCCAGACCAGATCATAGTCGAGCAGGCTCTCGGCGCCGGATACGGGCGCTCTCTTTACCATGAAGTAAGGGAATTCCACTGAAATCTCGCCCCGATCGGCCTTGAGCAACGGCAGCATTTCTCCAGCCATGTCGCACAGCACAGCAGGCGTCATGGGGCGTGTTCGATAAGCCTCCAGCAACGCCACGAAGCGCGACATGTGCGTGCCCTTCTCTTCTGGCGGCAACCCGACGGTGAGTTCCCACCGCGCCACGGTCGACAGCGCCGCCTGCCCGGCCTGCGCGATCAGCATCGGGTGGCGCACGCCGCGCACCCCGACGCGCTGAATGGCGAGATGGCGGGAATCGAAAGCGCTCTGCACATCGGGCATGCCCGATGCCGCCTCGTCGAACATTGCGCCGCCGACCTCGCCCGGCGGCGCGAATTCCGCTTCGGCTCGATCGGACACGATTGCCTCCGACGCCGCTGCTGAAAAATCAGTTGAAGAATTCATACGCACAAGCCCTGAATGCGCCTGCCGGCGCGTCGAAAAAAACCGGAATGGTGATGCGCCGTGTTCAAGCCCCCGCCACCAACGACGGTCGGGCGGCGGCGGGAAACCGCAGCCGGATGGCGCGCTCGATTCCCTCGGCATCAAGCCCAAGCTCGTGGAGCAGGGCCGCCTGGTCGCCGTGGTCGATGAACCGGTCAGGTATGCCAAGCTGCAGCATCGGAATGATGACTGCCCGCGCGCTGAGGAATTCTAGGACGGCGCTGCCTGCGCCGCCCATGACCGCCGCTTCTTCGACCGTGACGAAAACTTCGTGGGATTCGGCCAACGAGAGGATCAGCGCTTCATCCAGCGGCTTGACGAAACGCATGTCGGCCACGGTGGCGCCCAGGCGATGGCCCGCCGCGATAGCCGCCGGAACAAGGGTGCCGAAGCCCAGAATGGCGATGCGCCGGCCCCGCAACCGAACGACCCCCTTGCCAATTTCAACTTCCTCGAGCCCGGCGGTGACCGGGGCGCCGCACCCCGCGCCGCGCGGATAGCGCACGGAAGCGGGGCCCGCATGGCGGTAACAAGTGCTGAGCAGCAGCCGTGCTTCATTTTCGTCGGACGGCGTCGCCACGACCATGTTCGGGACGCAGCGCAGGGAGGCGATGTCGTAATTGCCCGCGTGCGTGGCGCCGTCCGCGCCGACGATGCCCGCGCGATCCAGTGCGAAGGTTACGTCGAGATTCTGCAAGGCCACGTCGTGAATCACCTGGTCGTAGCCACGCTGCAGAAAGGTCGCATAGATAGCCAGCACCGGCTTGAGCCCCTCGCAGGCCAACCCCGCGGCGAAAGTGACTGCATGCTGTTCGGCGATGCCCACGTCGAAATAGCGATTGGGGAAGCGCTGCTCGAATTCGACCAGGCCGCTGCCTTCACGCATGGCGGGCGTAATGCCCACCAGCCGGTCGTCGGCCTGCGCCATGTCGCACAACCACCGACCGAATACCTTGGAGAATGTCGGCCGCGACGGCGAGCTGGGCTTCTGTATGCCTACGGTCGGGTCGAATTTCCCCGGGCCATGGTAGAGCACCGGATCGGCTTCCGCCAGCTTGTAGCCATGACCCTTGCGCGTCACGACGTGCAGGAATTGCAGGCCACCCAGTGAACGCAAATTATCGAGCGTCGGTATGAGGGCGTCGAGATCGTGCCCATCGATCGGGCCGACATAGTTGAACCCGAATTCCTCGAACAAGGTTGCCGGTTTGACCATCAACCCCTTGGCGTGCCCCTCGATCCGCCGGGCCAGCTCGAGCGCCGGCGGAATGCGCTGCAGCACCGCCCTGCCAACGTTCTTCGCCGCGGCGTAGGCGCCGCCCGAAAGCAAGCGGGCCAAATACCGATTCAGGGCTCCGACGGCGGGCGAGATCGACATTTCGTTGTCATTGAGCACGACCAGCAGATTCACATCCGGTGTAACGCCAGCATTGTTCAGCGCCTCGAAAGCCATGCCCGCGCTCATGGCGCCGTCGCCGATGACGGCGATGTGGCGGCGCTCGCTGCCCAGATTGCGTGAAGCGACGGCCATGCCCAACGCGGCCGAGATCGAAGTGGACGAATGCGCCGTGCCGAACGCGTCATATTCAGATTCGGAGCGGCGCGGAAAGCCCGAGATTCCGCCGCGCTGCCGCAGGTGTGCCATGGCTTCGCGCCGGCCGGTGAGAATCTTGTGCGGATAAGACTGATGGCCGACGTCCCAGACCAGGCGATCATCGGGCGTGTTGAACACGTAGTGGAGCGCGATGGTGAGCTCCACGGTGCCGAGGTTGGACGACAGATGGCCCCCCGTGCGCGATACCGATTGCAGCACGAACTCGCGCAGCTGCTCCGCGATGGATTTGAGCTCGCGGCGATCGAGTGCCCGCAAATCGGCGGGGGAACGGATTTGGTCGAGTGTGGCGATAGTCATACGAGCGACACCTTGACAATGACGATTGGCGGTCCTCGCGACAAGCGCGCCGGAGCCATCCATAACCACATTCTAAATCGCATGGCGCGCTGGCACCACGCGCCATGCGCGAATGGGCCGAGGTTTGAGAAATCAGTGATCGCGGCCCACGATGAAATCGGCGACTTCCGCCAGACGGTGGCTCGCGGACCCCAGCGGGCGCAACGCATCGTGGGCCTGCGCGCGCAGCGACTCGAGCAGTTCGCGGGATCGTGTCACCCCCAGGACCGAGACGTAGGTGGGCTTGTCCACCACGGCATCTTTGCCCGCGGTCTTGCCAAGGGTAGCCGTGTCGGCCGTCACATCCAGAATGTCGTCGACGACCTGGAATGCCAGGCCGATGGCCGCCGCATAATCTTCGAGCCCTTGGCGTACCGTGGAGCTGGCGCCGGCGACCACGCCGCCGAGCAACACGCTCGCCTCGAGCATCGCGCCCGTCTTCATGGCGTGCATGACCTGGAGCTCTTCACTGGTCAGCGTCCGGCCCACGCTCGTGCAGTCGATGGCCTGACCCCCCGCCATGCCCTGGCTGCCGGCCGCGCGCGCCAAGATCTGCGTGGCCTGCGCGATGAGCGCCGGCGCCACGGGCATCTGCGAAAGCAGGTCGAAAGCCAGCGGCTGCAGCGCATCGCCCACAAGCAGCGCGACCGCCTCGCCGAACCGCACGTGCACCGTCGGCTGCCCGCGCCTGAGCGTATCGCCGTCCATGCACGGAAGATCATCGTGCACGAGCGAATAGGCGTGAACCAGCTCCACCGCCGCGGCGGCCTGGTCGAGCGCGATTTCCTGGGCGGAAACAGGTGTCTCGGGCGGAAGCGATGCTTCGCCCGCCGCATACACCAGGACGGCGCGAACGCGTTTCCCGCCACCCAGCGTTGCGTACCGCATCGCCTGGTGCAGGACGGGGGGTACGAGCGAGGCTTCGGGAAGCGCCTGATCCAACACTGTCTCGACGTGGCGCGCCCGCGCGGCGAACCAGTCTTCAAACGCAACGGGGGTAGCCGACATGGTCAGGCCCCGCCCCCGCTGGAATCAGTGGTGCCCGCCACCTCATCGAGCGGTGCCAGAAGCGCCCCCTGGAGTACTTTGACCTGCTGCTCAGCCGCATCCAGCCGCTTCTGGCAGATTTTGGCCAACTCGACACCCTTGCGGTAAGCCGCCAATGATTGTTCCAGCGGGAGCGCGCCGTCTTCCATCTGAGCGACCAGCGCTTCGAGCTGCGCCAGGGCGGTCTCGAAATCCTGTGGTGTTTTCTCGTCAGCCATCATGTGTTCCAGTACTGTGGGTCCGCCCGCCACGCCCGGGCACACCCCGGCACGATGCCAGCATGCCGTTGGAACGGCACCCCTGCGTCCAGCCGGGCATCGACTATTGTACTTTGCGCGACTTGCGTCGTGTGCCGTGCCGGCCCGCGTGCCCGCGACGGCTCTGCGGTACAATATCCGCCTCACGAAATCTCCTTTGATCGTGAAATTTCCTTCGGCCAGGCCGTTTTTTTCTTCGCACCAGGGCTGGGCTGACACCACGTCCGCACGCGCTATCGCCCTGGTTTTCCTACAAGCGGGGAGGAACCATGACCGACATCGGTCGAGAAGCGCAAATCGCGCCGGCACAAACGCAACTACCAGTCGACAATTATCTCGACGAGCGTGTATTCGCCCTGGAACGCGAGCACATATTCAGCCAATGCGCGCGCTACATCGGGCATGAGAAAATGGTGCCCGAGGTTGGCGACTGGCGCACGCTGGCGCATGAACACGCCGGGCGGGCGCTGATCCACAACCCATCCGGCGTGGAACTCATTTCCAACGTCTGCCGCCACCGGCAGGCCATCATTCTGGGCGGCGACGCACACGACGTGACCAGCCCCGCGAAGGCTCGCGGGAACCTGTGCGATACGGGCGGCAACATTGTCTGCCCGGTACACCGCTGGACATACAGCAACCGCGGCAAGCTGCTCGGGGCACCGCAATTCACACAGACCCCGTGCCTCGACCTGCAGCGGTTTCCGCTGCGCAACTGTCACGGGCTGTTGTTCGAGGGGCCGCGCGACCCAAGCCGCGACCTGGCGCCACTGTTCGAGCGACCCGAATTCGATTTTTCCGACTATGTCCTCGATCACGTGGAGATCCACCACTGCCACTACAACTGGAAGACTTTCATCGAGGTCTATCTGGAGGACTACCACGTCGGGCCCTTCCACCCCGGCCTGGGGCAGTTCGTCACGTGCGACAACCTGACGTGGGAGTTCACGGAACAATACAGCCTGCAACGCGTGGGAATTCACGACGCGCTGACGCACCCGGGCACTGATGTCTACCGGGCGTGGCATGACCGGCTGCTCGATTATCGCGGCGGCGTCACACCCGATTTCGGTGCGGTCTGGGTCACATACTTTCCAACTCACATGATCGAGCTCTACCCGCATGTGGTCGTGCTTTCGACGCTGTACCCAGTCGATCCGCAAGAAACGGTGAACGTCGTCGAGTTCTACTACCCCGAGGAAATCGTGGCGTTCGAACGGGAATTCGTGCTGGCGCAACGCGCCGCGTACCTGGAAACGGCCGTCGAGGACGACGAGATTGCCGAGCGCATGGACGCGGGCCGCAAGGCGTTGTGGCGGCGTGGCACGAGCGAGTCAGGTCCGTACCAATCGCCGCTGGAAGACGGCATGCTGCACTTCCACGAATGGTACCGGCGCACGATGCGCTTGCCGGTCTAGCGCGCCATTGCAGTTGGTTCGTTGTTCGAACCGTTTTATTGCCAGATGATTCCGGTTTCGCGTGAGGCGATCCCATTTCGCGTGGGGTGCCGTCTGTCAAGACGCCACGAAACGCGCTAGGCGCCGGTGGCGACGGGACGTGACGGGTCGCTGCACCATTCGCTCCACGACCCCGGATACAGAGCCGAGCCATTCAGGCCCGCAAGTTCCATGGCAAACAAATTGTGGCAGGCTGTAATACCGGAGCCGCACTGATGAACGATTTCCGTCGCCGGCCGCTTATGGATGACCGCCGTGAACTCGGCGCGCAGCGCATCGGGCCGTTTGAAATGGCCGTCGGCGGCCAGGTTTTCCTGACACGGCCGGTTCAGGGCGCCGGGAATGTGACCCGCAACCGGATCCATGGGCTCGGATTCGCCACGAAAGCGGGCGCCGGCGCGCGCATCGACCAGCGTGAACGCTTGCGTATTCAGGTTTTTCCGCACCGCTTGCGCATCGACGGTGGGCATCATGGGTTCGACCGCCTGGTCATCACTCCCCGCCGCCCGCGCTCCCGGCGCCGGATCGTTCGACCCCGTTTCCACCACGCCACCTGCCGCCTGCCACGCGGCCCAGCCGCCATCGAGAATGGCCGCGCCACGATGGCCCAGCCAACGCAGCATCCACCACAGGTGCGCCGCGAACAAGCTGCCCGAATCGTCATAGACGACGACCTGGGTATCGGGCGCAAGCCCCTGAGACGCCATCAGGGCGGCGAAATCCCTCAGCGCCGGCAAGGGATGGCGCCCATTGTGACCGGTGCGCGGGGCGGCAAGCTGCCGCTCGTGATCGAGGTACAGAGCGCCGGGAATGTGACCGCGTTCATAGGCCACGCGCCCCGCCCCATGATCAGCGAGGCTGTGTCGCACGTCGAAGACCAGGCACCCGGGGCGCGTCAGCCTGTCCTGCAATTGCGTGGCGCTGATCAGCAGATTGAACACAGCGAAATCTCCCAAAGAATTGTGATGAGGGAACACGTACGCGCAAGCATCTGAACGGCCTCCGTGTGGCACTCGCCGTCTCGCCCGCTCGAGCGCCCGGATTCAGACCATAGGCTCGTCGACATCAGTAGAACACGTCTGTATCCCATTGACCAGAAGCAGCTGCCTCGGTGCCAGAGCCTGCCAGCCGGCCGGCGGAACCGGGCCCTACCGACGGGCGGGGCGGAGCCTACCGACTGGCCGCGTTCGACGCCACCACGGGGTCACCGCGCAAGACGCGGCCTTCGCTGTAAGTACGCCAGATGGACAGCAGACCGGACGCGATGATGAGCGCCATGCCGGCCCACGCGATCGGGTCGGGAAAATCACCCCAGAAGACAATCCCCAGCACGGCGGCGAAGATGATCGTCACATACTGCAGGGCGGCGGTCAACAGCGTCGAACCGAGGCCAAAAGCGCGCGTCATCGCCAACTGACCGACCATGCCCAGAACGCCCAGGCCCACCAGCGCCAGCACGGAAGTCACGCCAAGCGGCGCCCTTCCTTCGAGCGCAAACCCGCCAAGGCTGCTCAGGCATACCCCCGTGGAAAAGAACAACACAGTGCGCCACTCGGGCTCACCCACCCGCCCAAGCTCGCGGATCTGCATCATTGCCACCGCAGCCAGCGCGCCGGCTCCCAGCCCCAGCGTCGCCGCCAGCCAGTGGTCGTGCTCGACACTGGGGCGCAGCACGCCGACCACGCCGAGAAACCCGAATACTACGGCCACGATACGGACCGGATCGCGTTGCGAGCCGCCCCACACCAGCATCCACCCGGCGATGAAGAGTGGCGCCGTGTAATTCAGGCTGATGGCGGTGGACAGCGACAGGTGCGCAAGGGCATAGAACCCCAGCCACATGGAGGCAATACCCGACACATTGCGCCAGAGGTGCAGGCGCCACGATATCGGCCGCAGCGAGCGGCGCGAGACGCGCGCCCACACCAGCAGAAACAGGACGGAGGGGATACCCCGAAAGAGGACGATTTCCGGCAGGGTGGCGCCGTAGTCGAACGCAATCTTCACGCAGGCGCCCATGGCGGCAAACATGGCACACGCCAGCAACATCCACAGAGACTGCATGCAATTGCCCCGAGTCCGGGATAAAAAGCGGGGGAACCGATACTATACTCTGCAAATTCCATAGTTCGGAGCGTGGAATTCACGTCCGTGACCAAACCGGCAGATCCGCCCACCGGAGGCCCGCCACCATGAAACGAATCGTCCTATTCCTGCTCACGAACTTCGCCGTGCTGCTCGTGCTCGGCACGGTCATGAGCCTACTCGGCGTCGACCGCTACCTGACCGCGAACGGCCTGAACATGGCCGATCTGCTGGTATTCTGCGCAATCCTGGGCTTCGGCGGCGCGACCTTCTCCCTGCTGATCAGTAAATGGATGGCCAAACAGAGCACCGGCGCGCGCGTGATCGACCCACAGGCGCCCGCCAACACGCACGAAGCGTGGCTGGTGGATACGGTGCATCAGCTTGCGGACCGCGCCGGAGTGGGCCACCCCGAAGTCGCCATCTACGAAGGAGCGCCCAACGCGTTTGCCACCGGCGCATTCAAGAACGACGCCCTGGTGGCCGTTTCGACGAGCCTGCTCCAGACCATGAACGAAGAGGAAATCACCGCCGTGCTGGGGCACGAAATGACGCACGTCGCCAACGGCGACATGGTGACGCTCACCTTGATACAAGGGGTGGTCAACACCTTCGTGCTGTTCCTGTCGCGCGTCGTCGGCTACTTCGTCGATCGCGTACTCATGAAAAACGAGCGCGGCGTGGGGCTGGGCTACTATCTGAGCGTGATCGTCTGCGAAATCATTTTCGGAATCCTTGCCTCCATCATCGTGGCCTGGTTTTCGCGCCAGCGCGAGTACCGCGCCGACGCAGGCTCGGCGCATCTGCTGGGTTCCCGGGATCCGATGATCCACGCACTAGGCCGGCTCGGCCGCCTGGAAGCGGGCGATCTGCCGCACGCATTCCAGGCCTCTGGAATCTCCGCCGGAAGGGCAGTCGCGCTGTTCGCATCCCATCCGCCTATCGAGGCACGAATCAAAGCGCTGCAATCCCTCAACGTCACGTAGCGGTACAACTGCCGCGATCTCGACCGGAAATCGGACAGGCTACACTCCGACTCATGCGTGAAATCCTTGCCCTACTCGACTTTGCAGGCTACGTTGCGCTACTGCTGTGGGGCGTGCACATGATTCAAAGCGGCGTCCAGCGGGCTTTCGGCGCCGCGCTGGGCGCCACGCTGGGACACGCGCTGGGCACCCGCCCGCGCGCTTTTGTGGCAGGGCTCGGCATTACCGCGGCATTGCAGAGCAGCACGGCAACCGGCCTGATGATCACCGGATTCGCAGCGGGCGGCCTGGTGGCGCTCGGCCCCGGCCTGTCGGCGATGCTGGGCGCCAACGTGGGCACGACGCTGATCGTCCAGGTGCTGTCGTTCAACCTGACGGCGCTGGCGCCCGCCCTCATCCTCGTCGGCGTCTGGCTTTTTCGCCGCCATCAGCCTGGCCGACGACGCGATCTCGGACGCGTATTCATCGGCCTGGGCCTGCTCCTGTTGTCATTGCACGAACTGGTTACCCTGTTCGCGCCCATTCAGCACGCGGCATTGTTCCACACGGTACTGGATGCGCTCGCCACCCAGCCGGTGCTGGCGCTGCTGCTGGCGACCGCGCTGACCTGGGCCGCGCATTCCAGCGTGGCGGTCGTCATATTGATCATGTCGCTCTCCGACCACGGGCTGGTCGCCCCGAACGTCGCCTACGCGCTGGTGCTCGGTGCCAACCTCGGCACGGCCATCAATCCCGTCCTGGAAGGCGTCAACGACGACGACCCCGCGGCGCGCCGCCTGCCGATGGGCAATCTCGGCACGCGGGTCATCGGCTGCGTGCTGGGCATGCTGCTGCTGCCATGGCTGCCGGCGGCCATGAGCGCCCTCACCACCAGTCCCGCGCGCGCGGTCGCCAACTTCCACACGCTGTTCAACATCGTGATCGCGGCGGCCTTCCTGCCGTTCCTCAAACCCTACGCCAAACTGCTCGTCCACCTGCTGCCGAAGCGCGTCGATCCCAACGATCCATCCAAACCCATGTACCTCGACGACTCCGCGCACGAGGTGCCGGCGGTGGCCCTGGGAAACGCGGCGCGCGAGGCGCTGCGCCTGTCGGACATGCTGCAGGCCATGCTGAACATTTCACGCGCCGGGTACCTGCGCGACAATCGACACCGGATCGCGCAAGCGCACACCATCAACAGCGGGCTCACGCGGCTGGACAACAACATCACGGGCTACCTGGCAACGCTGGACGAAGAAAGCATGAGCCAGGAGGATCGCCGCCGGCTGAACGAAGTCCTGGCATTCAGCGCCAACATCACGCACGCGGCAAGCATCACGTCCAACGGACTGCTCAGCCACACCGCCACATTGCGGAAGAAAGGCTGGTCATTGAACGGCGAGCAGCGTCAGGAACTGACCCACACGCTGGATCGCCTGATACGCAACCAGCGCCAGACGGCGGCGCTGTTCGTCGCCGAAGACATCAAGGCCGCGCGCCAGCTGGCTTTCGAGAAAGACGAATTCCGTGCCATCGAGCTGGCGGCGGCAGAACGCCAACTGCAAAAAATCAAGTCGGGTCAGATCGAATCGGCAGAGGTCGGATCGGTCTACCTGGAAATCCTGCGCGATATCAAGACCATCAACTCGTATCTGGTCGGCGCGGCTGCCTACCCGATACTCGCGCGCCACAATGAACTGCTGCCCAATCGCCTGCGGCCGATCGAAAATTGAGCGCCGGCCGCGCGGGGGTCCGCGATCGAGATACGCCCGCGCCGGACGCGCGATGAACGCGTCTACCCGGGTGTTCCCTTGAGGTAATGCGCAAACCATTTCAACGCCCGGTCCCAGCCATCCTTGGCTTCTTCGGGACAGTAGCTGGGGCGGTAGTCCGCAAAAAAGGCATGGCCGGCATTCGGATAGACCTTCAGGCGCGACGCGCGCGCGGACGCGTTGCCACCGGCCAGGAGCGCCTCGAGTTTTTCCACGTCCGCGACGGGGATGCTGGTGTCGCGGCCGCCGTACAGGCCCAGGACCGGCGCATGCAGTTCTTGCGCAAGATCGATCGGATGGTGCGTCTGCAGCGGGCCATGCCCGGCCGCAATGCGGCCGTACCACGCGACCGCGGCCCTGCAGGACGGGTTGTGCGCGGCATACAGCCATGCAATGCGTCCCCCCCAGCAGAACCCCGTCACGCCGATGCGGCCGGATGCGCCGCCATGCGCAAGCGCCCACACCGCGCTCGCGTCGAGATCGGCCATGACCTGCGCATCGGGCGCCTTTGCCACCACAGCGCGAACCAGCGCGGAAATGTTCGTGTAGGCGGACGCGTCGCCCTGGCGCTGCAGCAGGTCGACGGCGACGGCCAGATACCCCTGATGCGCGAAGCGCCGGCAAACGTCCCGGATATGCGCGTTGAGCCCGAAGATCTCCTGGATGACCAATATCACCGGCAAAGCATTGCCGCCCGCCGGTTTGGCGAAATAAGCCTTGACCGCCACATCGGCGGTGGGCAGTTCGAACAAGCCTTCTTCCAGACCCCGGGGCGGGGTAACGATGGTGGATGATGGCGACATGACACAGCCTCCAGGTAGCACAAGCTCAACGACGAGAATTACTGCGAAAGGACGGCGGCAACGAGAGCCACGGAACCGAACGGCGGGTCAATGCGCCTGTTCCCAATTGGCGCCGACCCCCACCTGCGCCATGAGCGGCACACGCAACTCCGCAACGCGGCACATGAGCGCCGGAATGTGCTGAGCGACCGCCTCGACCTCGTCGGCAGGAACGTCCAGCACCAGCTCGTCGTGAACCTGCAAGACCAGCAGCGCCGCCAATTTGCGATCGTCGATCCAGGACTGGACCGCCACCATCGCCATTTTAATCAGATCGGCCGCGGTGCCCTGCATGGGCGCGTTGATGGCCGCACGCTCGGCCGCCGCCAGCCGCGGCCCCTTGGCGCCGCGAATGTCCGGCAGCCACAGACGGCGACCGAACACGGTTTCCACGTAGCCATCCTTGTGCGCCCGCCGCCGTATTTCGCCCATATAGTCGAATACGCCCGGGTAGCGTGCGAAATAACGGTCCATGTAGGCGCGCGCCGCGTCCCGCGTAATGCCAAGCGTGGCTGCCAGGCCGAACTCGCTCATGCCGTAGATCAACCCGAAATTGATGACCTTCGCGGCGCGGCGCTGTTCGGAAGTGACCTCGTCGGGCGCGACCCCGAAGACCTCCGACGCCGTCGCGCGATGAATATCCTCGCCCGCCAGGAACGCCCTGCGCAGATTCTCGTCACCCGAAATGTGCGCCATCACGCGCAGTTCGATCTGCGAGTAGTCCGCCGACACGATCTGCCCGCCGCGCGAAGCGACGAACGCCATGCGCACCTTGCGTCCCTCGGCGGTGCGCGCCGGGATATTCTGCAAATTCGGGTCCGACGAGGCCAGGCGGCCCGTCACGACCGCGGCCTGCGCATACTGCGTGTGCACCCGCCCGGTTTGCGGGTTGATCATCTTGGGAAGCTTGTCGGTGTACGTGGACTTGAGCTTCGTCACGCCACGGTAGTCGAGCAGCGTTTGCGGCAGCGGATAATCATGCGCCAGGCGCGTCAATACATCCTCGTCGGTGGACGGCGCGCCCGACGCCGTCTTGCGCAGCACTGGCAGCCGCATGCGCTGAAACAGGATTTCGCCGAGCTGCTTGGGCGAATTCAGATTGAACGGCTGCCCCGCCTGTTCGTACGCTTTCTTCTCCAGCGCGAGCAACTGTTCCCCCAAGTCGTGACTCTGCATGGCCAGCACGTGCGCATCGACGCACACGCCATTGCGTTCCATGGTGGCCAGCACGGCGGACGTGGCGATCTCGAGCCGATAGATGCGTTCGAGCCCCGCATCGGCGGCAACACGATGGCGCAGCACGCCATGCAGCCTGATCGTGAAATCGGCGTCTTCACTGGCATAGTGCGCGGCCTTTTCTACGGGGACCTGATCGAAGCCGATCTGCTTGGCGCCCTTGCCGCACAGATCTTCATAGGTGGTTCCGATGCACCCCAGCCAGCGCTCGCCAAGCTCCTGCAGATTGACGCGGCGATACGATTCCAGCACGTACGCCTGCAGCATCGTGTCTTCGGTGATACCGGCGAGCACCACGCCTTCGTTGCGCAGCACGTGCGTGTCGTACTTGGAATTATGCAGCAGCTTGGCGGCGCCAGGATCGCGCAGCCACGGCCCGAGGCGGGCAAGCACCTCGTCGAGCGGCAGCTGTTTGTCCTGGTCAATGCCGCGGTGCCCCACCGGAATGTAGCAGGCGACCCCCGGCGCCGTTGCCAGCGACAGGCCCACCAGGCGCGCCCGCATCGGGTCGAGCGACGTCGTTTCGGTGTCGAGCGCGACCAGCGCCGCCGACTCGATCCGTTCGAGCCAGCGATCGAACGCCGCCCAATCCAGGATGGTGTCGTAATGCAATTCCACCGGAACACCATTCGCCTCGCGCGCCTCGGGCGCGACGCGGGCATCCTGGGCGGGCAGGCGGTCGGGGTCGCCGCTCAGTTCGCGCAGCCACGTGCGAAACCCATACTGGTCGTACAGGCCAATGAGCGCCTGCCGATCGGGAGGGCGCGGCTCAAGCCCCGCCAGCCCCTCGCCCAATCCGGGAAGCGCGCAGTCGGTTTTGAGCGTCAGCAGCTGGCGCGTCAACCCGAACCGGGGAATGGCGGCGCGCAGGTTGCGTCCGACCACGCCCTTTATCTCGTCGGCGCGGGCGACCAGCGCTTCGATACCTTGATAGGACGCCAGCCATTTCGCGGCTGTCTTCGGACCGACCTTCTCGACGCCGGGGACGTTGTCCACCGCATCGCCCGTCAGCATCATGAACTCGACGATCCGACCGGGCGGCACGCCAAACTTCCGCACGACGCCCGCCACATTCTGATGTTCGCCGCTCATGGTGTTGACCAGTTCGACGTTTTCATCCACCAACTGCGCAAGATCCTTGTCGCCGGTGGAAACCACGGTGTGCACACCGAGCCTTGACGCGCGGCGGGCCAATGTTCCAATGACATCGTCACCTTCGACGCCGGGAACGACCAGTACCGGCCAGCCCAGCGCCGCCACCGCCTTCTGAATGGGCTCGATCTGCGTCACCAGGTCGGCCGCCATGGGTGGCCGGTTGGCTTTGTATTCGGGGTACAGATCGTTGCGAAACGTCGTGCCGTGAGCGTCGAAGACGCATGCGGCATAATCCGCCTTGTAATCCTGAGCAAGCCTCCTTAACATGGATAAGACACCGTACAACGCGCCTGTGGGCTCGCCGCTGGCATTGCGCAGGTCGGGCAAGGCATGGTATGCGCGGTAGAGGTAACTCGACCCATCGACAAGCAACAAGGTTTTTTTCATGAGAATAAATAAAACGATTCAACCACCCGCCGCCGCTCCGGTTCCCGAGGTTACCGCGGAAATGCAAGCGGCGGCCACCAAATTTCTGGAAATCGGCTACGGCGTCAGCGTTTTTGGCAGTGCCCGGGTCCGCCCCGATTCGCCGTACTATACCCTGGCGCACGAACTTGGCGAGCGTCTTGCCAAGGCCGGCATCACCGTCATCGCCGGCGGTGGCCCGGGCATCATGGAAGCGGTCAATCGAGGTGCCTTCGAAGCGGGCGGAAAAAGCGTGGGCCTGAACATTCGCCTACCGCGCGAAACCCACGACAACGCCTACCAGACACACAGCCTGCACTTCAAGCACTTCTTCTCGCGCAAGGCCACTTTTTTTTCCCATAGCATCGGCTACATCATATTACCCGGCGGTTTCGGCACGCTGGACGAGCTCTTCGAAATATTCACGCTGGTGCAAACCTGCAAGACGGCGCCCGTACCCATCATTCTGGTCGGCAGCACCTACTGGGCCGGGCTCATCGCCTGGATCGAAAGCCAGACGCTGGCAGCCGGTTTCATCAGCCTGCGAGACTTGAGCCTATTCAGAATCTGCGACGACGTCGACTCGATCATCCGGGAAATCGAAGCGTCATGCATCGGCGACGTCGAACACACCGACTGTGCCGTCTAAGGACCACCCGCGACCAGTCCCTACGATATTTCTTCCAACCTCCACTCTTCAGGCTTCGATCATGGCTTCCCACACTCCGCCGATCTCACTCAAGGATTCTTCGCTCTTCAAGACGCAGTCGTACCTCAATGGTGAATGGGTCGGCGCAAGCAACGGCGCGACGTTCTCCGTCGACAACCCATTCGACGGCGCCATCATTGCCCAAGTCGCCAATCTGGGCGCCGATCAGGCGCGGGTGGCCATCGGCGCCGCCAATCGCGCGCTGCCGGCCTGGCGCGCCCGTACCGGCAAAGATCGGGCGAACATTCTGCGCAACTGGTTCAATCTTATCCTGGCGCACGCAGAGGATCTCGCGCAGATCATGACGCTGGAGCAAGGCAAACCCATCGCCGAATCACGCGGCGAAATCACCTACGGCGCGTCGTTCGTCGAATGGTTCGCCGAGCAGGCCAAGCGCGTCAACGGTGCCGTGCTGGCGCCGCCCGGGCCAAACCGCATGCTCGTGTTGCGACAGCCGATCGGGGTCTGCGCCGCCATCACGCCATGGAATTTCCCGAACGCGATGATTACCCGCAAAGTGGCGCCGGCACTGGCAGCAGGCTGCACGGTCGTTCTCAAGCCGGCCGAGCAAACCCCGCTCTCGGCACTTGCGCTGGCCGAGCTCGCCCAACGCGCCGGCATTCCGGCCGGCGTTCTGAACATCCTGTCGGCCGACGGCGAGAATTCCATCGAAATCGGCAAGGCATTGTGCGCCAGCCCGATCGTCCGGAAAGTCACATTCACAGGGTCGACCGTCGTAGGCCGCCTGCTGATGCAACAGTCCGCGCCCACGGTCAAGAAAATGTCGCTCGAGCTTGGCGGGCACGCGCCATTCATCGTGTTCGACGACGCCGACGTCGATGCCGCCGTCGAGGGCGCGATGATCTCCAAATACCGCAACACCGGGCAAACCTGCGTATGCACGAACCGATTCTACGTGCAGGCGGGAATCTACGGCGCCTTCGTCAAGCGGTTCGCCGCCAAAGTGGGGGCGCTCAAAGTCGGAAATGGCGCGGTGGAGGGCAATAATCAAGGCCCGCTCATCGACGACGCGGCAATGGCCAAAGTGCGTCAGCATGTCGCCGATGCCATTGAAAAAGGCGGCAACGTGCTGGTGGGCGGCAAGGCGCACGCGCTGGGGGGGCGTTTTTTCCAGCCAACGGTGCTGGCCGACGCCACCCAGGAAATGCTGTGCATGCGCGAAGAAACGTTTGGTCCGGTCGCGCCGGTCGTGAAATTCACCGACGAAAAGCATGTGGTCGAACTCGCCAACGACACGCAGTATGGCCTTGCCGCCTACTTTTACAGTCGCGACATCGGCCGCATCTTCCGCGTGGCCGAAGCGCTGGAATACGGCATGGTGGGGGTCAATACTGGCTTGATCTCCAACGAGGTCGCGCCATTTGGCGGCGTCAAGCAATCGGGCCTCGGACGCGAGGGTTCGATCTACGGAATGGACGATTTCCTTGAAATGAAGTATGTATGCCTGGGCGGCATACAGTAATGCGAAGTCAGCCTCGTCCCACGCCGTACGAAGTCAGCCGCGTCCCACGAACGGCATGGCAGTGGCCATGATCGTCATGAACTGCGTATTGATGGACAACGGCAGGTCGGCCATGCGGCGCACGGCGCGCGCCACCTCGCGGACATCCATGCGCGGTTCCGCGCGCATGCTGCCGTCGGCCTGCGGCACGCCCGCCACCATGCGCGCGGTCATGTCGGTGGCGGCATTGCCGATATCGATCTGGCCGCAGGCAATATCGTACGGCCGCCCATCGAGCGACAAAGATTTCGTCAGTCCCGTCACCGCGTGCTTGGTGGCCGTGTAGGCAACCGACAACGGCCGCGGAGAATGTGCCGAGATCGAGCCATTGTTGATGATGCGCCCGCCGCGGGGGCGTTGGGCTTTCATGAGGCGCACCGCCGCGCGCGCGCACAGGAACATGCCCGTCAGATTGACGTCGACCACTGCGCGCCACATGGCGACCGGAAGCTCGTCGATGGGAATTGCCGGCGTGCCGCGGCCG
Source organism: Candidimonas sp. (assembly GCA_004298545.1). Classification (GTDB taxonomy): domain Bacteria; phylum Pseudomonadota; class Gammaproteobacteria; order Burkholderiales; family Burkholderiaceae_B; genus SCQX01. The sequence goes on from SCQX01000157.1 coordinate 44,722, forward strand.
GCGTTGTTGAAAACGACATCGAGCCGGCCGTACGCCTGTTCGATTGCGGCGAACAAGGCGTCGACCGCCTGCTCATCGCTCACATCGGTCGGCACGACGAGGGCTTGCGACAGGTCGACCGCGCCCGCCAGGCCAACAGTCTGTTCGAGCGTTTCACGGTGTCGACCGGCAAGCGCGACACGATAATCGTGAGCAAGCAGCTCGAGCGCCACCGCGCGCCCGATGCCGCTGCCGGCCCCCGTCACGAGCGCAACCTTGC
>SCQX01000158.1 GCA_004298545.1 Candidimonas sp.
GCTGCACTTCATGGGGCAGGAAGCAATGCTGGCGCTGATTCACGACGTGACCGAGCAGCGCCAGCACAGCGAAGCGCTGCAATACCAGGCGCGGCACGATATCGTCACCGGGCTATTGAATCGCGCCTCGTTTTCCGCGCGCGTGGATGAAGCCATCGCGTCGACCGGCGCGGCCTTCTACATCGTCGTCATGGGCCTGAACGAATTCAGGGAAATCAACACGGCACTGGGCTATGCCGTGGGTGATACGCTGCTCGAGGAGACCGGCACGCGCATCAAGATCATCGCGGGCAGCGCGCCCGTGGCGCGCGTGGGCAGCGACGAATTCGCCATGCTGCTCGATTCCGGCACATACCCCGCCTCAATGCCGCAAACCCTGCGAGACCTGCTGGCCACCCTCAAGCGCCCATTCGAGATCGCCGAATCGCAAATCCAGATGACCGCCTGCCTGGGTATCTCTCAGTACCCGACCGACGGGCGATCGACGGCGCTGCTGCTGCAGCACGCCAACTCGGCGCTGTTCCAGGCGCGACAGGAAAGCTCGGGCTACGCCTTCTACGAGGCGGACAACGATCACCTCGCCCCCGAGCGCGTGCTCCTGTCGACACAGTTGCTGCGTGGCCTGGACGAACATCGCTTCGAACTGTACTACCAGCCCAAGATCCCCCTGCGCGCGGGGCTGGCGTACGGGTTCGAAGCGCTTGCCCGCTGGCATTCGCCCGACCAGGGCCTGGCCACACCCGACCGGTTCATGGCGGTGATAGAGAGCAGCGAGCTGATCCACCCGTTCACGATCTGGGTGCTGAACACCGCCGTCGAAGAATGCGCGAAGTGGCACGCAAGCGGCTATTTCGTTACCGTGGCCGCCAATGTTTCGGCGCGCAACCTGCTGGATTCCCTGCTGGCGGAACGCATCCGGCAGATACTCACCCGCCACGCGCTGGCGCCGCAATACCTGGAGCTGGAAATCACCGAAAGTTCGATCATGTCGAACCCCGAACGCTCGCTCAACGTGCTGCGCAAGATTCACGACATCGGCGTGGGCATCGTGATCGACGATTTCGGCACGGGCTATTCATCACTGGCGTATCTGCAAAAACTTCCGGTGGACAGTCTGAAGATCGACCGCTCATTCGTCGTGGAGATGGACCGCAACGGCGGCACGCGCCCCATCGTCAATTCCATCATCGAGATGGCCCATAGCCTGAATGTCTCCGTAACCGCGGAGGGCATAGAGAGCCGCCAGACCATGGCAAAACTGGCCGGCATGAATTGCGACTACGCGCAGGGCTATCATATCTCGCAGCCGATGGCCGCCGAACACGTTCCCGAATGGCTTCGGCGGAACATTCCCGACACGCAACTAGCTTCCGAGATGTGATGAACCTCCCAGAACTTTCCGTACTCGACCTATCGCCCATCGTCAGCGGCGGCACCGCCGCGCAGTCGTTCCGCCAGACGCTGGATCTGGCGCGCCACTGCGAGCAATGGGGCTACCACCGCTACTGGCTCGCCGAGCACCACGGCATGCCCGGCATCGCCAGCGCCGCAACGTCGGTGCTGATCGCCCACGTGGCCGGCGGCACGCAATCCATCCGCGTCGGCGCCGGCGGCATCATGCTGCCCAACCACTCGCCGCTGGTCATTGCCGAACAATTCGGCACGCTGGCCTCGCTGTACCCAGGACGCATCGATCTGGGCCTTGGCCGCGCCCCCGGCTCGGATCCGGCCACCTCGCGTGCCCTGCGCCGCAACCTCGACAGCGACCCGGACGCCTTTCCGCGCGACGTACTGGAACTGATGGACTACTTTTCAGAGGAATCCGAACAACCCGTGCGCGCGGTGCCTGGCGCGGGACTGAGTGTGCCAATCTGGATACTCGGCTCCAGCCTGTTCGGGGCGCAGCTCGCGGCGGCTTTCGGGTTACCCTACGCCTTCGCGTCGCACTTCGCACCCGCGCAAATGACGCCAGCCATCGCCCTGTACCGAACCCGCTTCCAACCGTCGCGGCGCCTGAAGCGGCCATACGTGATGCTGGGCTTCAACGTTATCGCCGCCGATACGGACGACGAGGCGCGCTGGCTGGCCACATCGGTGCAGCAGTCCTTCATTGCATCGCGCACGGCCCACCCGATTCCATTGCCCCCGCCGCGCGACAATTACCTGGAAAGCCTCGATGCACCGCACCGTGCGCTGCTCGACGGTATCCTCGCCTGCTCGGCGATCGGCTCACCCGAAACGGTGGCGCGCGACCTCGAGCGCTTCGCGCGGCAAACGGAAGCCGACGAACTCATGCTCGTGTCCCAAATTCATGACCACGTGGCAAGGCTGCACTCGTACGAGATCACCGCGAATGTGCGCAGCGAAGCACCAGCGGCAAACCGGTAGACGGCGCGCCTCCCAACCATGCCACACACCTCACGCCGTGCAATCACTGCCGTGGACAATCCAATGGCCGCCCGAAACCCGCGCAGCCAGACGGTAAACTTTATCCGGAAATTCTTGCCGAACGCCAGACGTCGATCATGCCAACTTCTCTACGCACCAAACGCAGTGAAACCAGAAAGCCGCCGCAACCGGTGGCGATGACATGAACGCCCGAGTCTTTCGGCGCCGCTTCTGGCATCTCCTCCTCGGCCCCCTGTCCCGGTCCGTCAACGCATCACTTCTCGATGCGGGGCAGCTCTCGACCCGTGGCATTCACCGCATTCTCGTGTTGCGCCCCAACCACCGCCTGGGGAATATCATTCTGATCACACCGCTGCTCGCGGAACTGGAGCGGTTGTTTCCAGGCGCCGAGATCGACGTTCTTGCTGCCGGTGAGTCGGCACGCGAGATATTGTCGGGATTCGCGTCCGTGCGACACGTCTACACCCTTCCGCGCCACCTCCTGCGTCACCTGCCGCGCGTGGCCAGCACCGTTTTTTCGGCGCGCCACGTCGCGTACGATCTCGCCGTCAACGCGGCCACCGACTCATACACCAGCCGCGTCTTGCTGTCGTGGCTCAAGGCGCGCCATGCGATCGGCATCCCGCCGCAAGACAGCGAGGCACCCGCGAACTGGGCGCGTATCATGCTGAACGCGCCGCGCCACTTTGCAATGCTGCCCGTCTTCCTGGTGAGGAACGCCCTGGCAGCACACGGCGACACGCGGGACATGCCCTACCCCCGCCTCGATCTGCGCCTGACGCGGGCGGAACGCCGCCGCGGCCGACAGACGCTGCGGGCACTGCTGAACACGACACCCGCAACACCGGAAGTGGCCGTCATTGGCGTATTCGCACATGCCACGGGCGCCAAACGTTTCGAAGAACCGTGGTGGCGGCGGTTCCTGAACACGCTGAGCGACCGCCATCCGGAATACCAGATCGTCGAAATCGTACCGGCCGACGGGCACTCGCACCTTGGCGAGTGCTTCCCGGCGTATTACTCGAGCAGCCTGAGAAAGCTCGCGTCGGTGATTGCGAACCTGCACTGCTTCGTCTGCGCCGACAGCGGCGTCATGCACCTTGCCTGTGCAAGCGGAACCACCACGATCGGGCTGTTCTCGGTCACCGACCCACTGAAATACGCGCCGTACGGCGGAAACAACCAGGCCTGCGACACCATGGGGAAAACCCCGGAAGAAATCGCGGGGTTCGTGGCCGACAGCATCGACACTGCGCTCGGTCAACGCGCCGCGGTGACGATGATCTCCACCAGCAGCTCGGGCGCCGCAAGCGCGGCCTGACACGTTGCCCTGGCAGGCATGGCGTCTTGCGGCACCCATTCCGACCACACGGCATTCATGCCCGCGTAATCACGCGCGATGTCCCGCAGCCAGATTTGGACGAACAGCAGGCGCGACTTGTCGGTTCCGCACTGTTTCAGATAGCCGTCAATCTTTTTGAGCACTTCGCGGGTCTGCGCCTCGATTCCCCCCGGAACATTCGCGGCAATACCGGCCAGATGGACGGTATCACCGCGTACCACGGCCTGGCAGAAGCGTTTCCCCGGATCGATGCGTACGATATCATTCATTTTCAATAGTCCTTGATCAAACGGTTCCTGGTTTCCCGTTCGATTATCGATTCGCACGCCGGATGCGGCCTCGAATCAAACGAACGAGACACTGAAGTGTAGGTGAAAAGCCTCTTGGCCGCGCCGAGGCGCAATACAATCCATGCGCGACACTCCAACCAGCCGTCAGGCGCACCCCATGACCAGCATCCACGATCTGCCCACCCCCGCCGCCCTCATCGACACGCGCCGCATGCGGCGCAATATCGAACGCATGCAGACGCACCTCGATGCGCTTGGCGTGCGCTTTCGTCCGCACGTCAAAACGACCAAATGCCAGCGCGTCGTCGACGCGCAAATTGCCGCGGGCGCGCGCGGCATCACT
>SCQX01000159.1 GCA_004298545.1 Candidimonas sp.
GGCCTCACCGGCATCCTGGCGCTTTTCAGCGCGCTGCTGATCACGTCGTTGTCCATCGCGCGCGAACGCGAACTGGGCACTTTCGACCAGTTGCTGGTCTCACCCACTTCCACCCTGGAGATCATCATCTCGAAATCACTGCCGGCACTTGCGATCGGCACGTCACTGGGCCTGCTGATGGTCGCGGCCGCGGTCGGCCTGTTCCACATTCCCTTCACAGGCTCGTTTGGGCTGCTGCTGGCCGGCCTGGTGCTGTTCATTCTCTCCGTGGTCGGCATAGGCTTGATGATTTCCGCCGCCAGCGGCACCCAGCAGCAGGCAATCCTTGGCGCCTTCGCCATCGGCGTGCCGGCAGTGCTGATGTCGGGCTTTGCCACACCCGTGGAGAATATGCCGACATTCCTGCAGTGGCTGGCCCAAGCCATCCCGCTCACCCACTTCCTGATCATCGTGGAAGGCAGTTTTCTCAAGGCGATGCCACTGGGCGACATCCTGAACAGCCTTTGGCCGCTCGCAATCATCGCGCTTGTCTCACTGACGGCCGCCACACTGTTCGTCCGGGGGCGCTTGCAATGAGACGCACCGACCTCGTCCCCCCGCGCCGCGGCGCCCCCGCCGGTTCGCGCCTATTCACCATGGTGGCGGCGTGCGCCCTGTTGGCGGCCTGCGCGGTCGGTCCCGACTATCACGCCGCGCCGCCGGTGGACACCGGCAAGGGGTGGACATTGCCGGTCGCGGACACGGCCAGGCCGGCTGATTTGGCACATTGGTGGTCCACGTTGGGCGACCCGGTGCTCGAGCGTCTGATCGACACCGCGCTGAACCGCAATATCGACCTGCGCCAGGCCGCTGCGCGGGTCGACGAAGCGCGCGCCCTGCGCGACCGCGTGGCCGGCGAGCGGCTGCCGGCCGCTGCTGCCGGCGCAAGCATCAACCGGAGCCGGCAAAGCGAAAACGGGCCGCTGCCCATCGGTTCCATTCCCGGCCTCGACGCCACACAAACCCTATACGACGCCGGCTTCGATGCGGCGTGGGAAATCGACCTGTTCGGCGCGAAGCAACGGGCGCTGGAAGGCGCGAGCGCCCGGCTGCAGGCCACCGCGATCGAGGCGCGGGGCGTGCGCATGCGCATCGCCGCCGACGTCGCGCGCGCCTGGTTCACGGCCGTCGGCGCAGGGGACGAACTGCGCACCCAACAGGCCACGGTGAACACGCTGCAACGGACGCTGGAACTGGCACGCCAGCGGCACGCGCGGGGTGACGCGCCAGCCGCCGACGTGGATACGGCGCACGCCCGATGGGCGGCGGCCAGCGCAGACCTGCCCGGCATTCAGGCGCGTCGACGTGGCGCGGTGCTCAGCCTGGGCGTGCTGCTGGGAGCGCCGCCCGAGCGCGAACTGGCGCTGCTCGATGCGCCGCCGGCACCACTTACCTTGCGGGCGCCGCCGGTGGGCGAACGCGCGGACTTGCTGCGCCGGCGCCCCGACGTGCTGGCGGCGGAACGACGCCTGGCGGCCAGCACGGCCGATATCGGCGTTACCACCGCCGAGCTGTTCCCCAAGCTCTCCATCAGTGCTGGCGGTGGATTCCAGGCGCTCGACACGGGCAACTGGTTCGATGCGTCCAGCACGCGTTTTTCCATCCTCCCCCTGATTTCCTGGCGGCTGTTCGACGGCGGCCGCATACGCGCCGAAATCCGTGCACGCGAGGCGGCACAGCGGCAGGCCGCGCTGGCCTACGAACAAGCCATACTGGCAGCGCTGGGCGATGCGGAGCGCGCGCTGAGCGACTACGATTCGGCGCTGGCCACGCTGAACCGGCGCGGCGAGGCGCTTGCCGCCGCGCGCGCCAGCCGCAGCCACGCCCAGGCGCGCTACGCGGCCGGCGATATCGCACTGACCGAATTGCTGGCGGCCGAACGCACTTTGCACGAAGCCGAAATGCAGGCGGTGCGCGCGCGCACGCATTCCGCGGTGCAGCTGGTGGCACTCTACAAGGCGCTGGGTGGCGGATGGGGCACGCCCGCCACCGGACTTGCCGCGGCCACCCGGCGCCCGCACGAAATACTGTGATACAAAGGGAAAGACTGCTATAGTTCCGCCGTACCGTTACCCAGTTTCCGCACGCGCACAACCTAAGCAAGTGGGAACGACGCTACATCAGTCGTGCGCGGCCTAGGCGAATGCGTTTTGGTTCGGGCTACCGCGCACTGGCGCTCAATCCACGCATCATCATCGCCGACGAATCCGTGTCGGCGCTCGATGTCTCCATCCAGGCGCAGATCGTCAATCTGCTGCTCGACCTGCAGCGCGAATTCGAGTTGTCCATTCTGTTCATTTCGCACGACATGGCGGTGGTCGAGCGCATCAGCCATCGCGTGGTCGTCATGTATCTCGGGCAGGTGGTAGAGATCGGGCCGCGACGCGCCGTTTTCGAAGATCCACAGCATGCCTACACGAAAAAACTGATGGCCGCGGTGCCGGTTGCCGATCCCGCGCGCCGCCACCGCAAGCCATAGCAGGTCTCCGCAACACTGCTGATTGAAGCGGTGCATTTTGGATCTCCGCAACACTGATGAGAGAAGTGTTATAGCGATTGATTTCGGTCAATACGGGTTAACCCTTAGCTACCTACACTGATCAGTACCAGACGACGCAACGCAGCGTTTGGAAACCTCTCATCAACGGAGCAGATCCATGAACGGTGGAACGCGCAACTTCGAATCCGCAAACATTTCTTCCGGAGACGGCCACGACTCGGCCCGCACCAGAACGCAGGTTCCGCACGACCCTGGATCCAGTCTGCTCACGCGGCGCGGCTTCATGCGCACGGGCGCCCTTGCCAGCCTGGCTGGCGCGGCGGTTGCCACCGGAGGGATCGGCGCCTATGCGTCCGAAGCCGAGGCGGCCAC
>SCQX01000160.1 GCA_004298545.1 Candidimonas sp.
GCCTGGATACCCGGCAGTTACCTGATCCGCGATTTCTCGCGTCACATCCAGACCATACGCGGAAGCGCCGAAAGCGGCGATGATATCACCATCGCGAAAATCGACGACCATTCCTGGCGGTGCGCGCCTTGCCATGGCCCCCTGCGGGTCGAATACACCGTCTACGCGTGGGATCTGTCGGTGCGCGGCGCCCACTTCGACGCATCGCACGCGTTCTTCAACGGCGCCGCCGTTTTCCTCGGTGTCGACGGCGGCGAGCATCTGCCGTGCCTGCTGGAACTGCACCCACCGCATCGTGCCCGCGGCTGGAAGGTATACACCAGCCTGCCCGAGGCGCAAGGGCGCGAGGGCGCGGCGCGGCGACACGGATTCGGCCTGTACGCCGCGCCCGATTATGACGCGCTCATCGACCACCCCGTCGAAATGGGCACACCACAAGTCGTTCGGTTCAACGCCCACGGCGCGCAACACGAGATGGTATTCACCGGCACCGTGACGCGGCTCGACCTCGCGCGCATCGCCGCCGATGCGCAACGGATCTGCGCGGCGCAGATTGCGCTCTTCGAGCCGAAAACGCGCCGCGCCCCATTCCTGGACTCGACCGACCGCTATGTCTTTCTGGCAACGGTAACCGCCGACGGCTACGGCGGCCTCGAGCACCGGGCATCCGCCGCCCTGATCACGGCGCGGCATGGCTTGCCCGTGCGCGGGCGAACCGAGCCGCCCGATGGCTACACTGCCTTTCTGGGTTTGCTCAGCCACGAATATTTCCACACCTGGAACGTCAAGCGCATCAAGCCGGCGGCCTTCGCGCCGTACGATCTGTCGCGCCCTGCCCATACGCGCCTGCTGTGGGTTTTCGAAGGATTCACCTCCTATTACGGCGACCTGATGCTGAAACGATCCGGTGTCATCGACGACGCCGCTTATCTGCGTCTGCTGGGAAAAACCATCAGCGCGGTGCGGCGCAATTCGGGGCGGCACAAACAGACGGTCGCCGAAAGCTCATTCGATGCCTGGACCCGTTACTACAAGCAGGACGGAAACTCGCCCAACGCACTCGTCAGCTATTACACGAAAGGGGCGCTGATCGCCCTGGGACTGGATCTCATCATTCGCCAGGCCACCCAGGGGCGGCGCAGCCTGGACGATGTCATGCGCCTGCTGTGGCGGCGCTTCGGGCGCCGGTTTTTCACCGGCACGCGCGGCGGCCGCGGGGTGCCCGAAGGCGCCATGCCGGAAATCATTCAGGCCGCTACAGGCGTGGATGTGCGCGATTTCCTCGACCACCACGTCGATGGCTGCAACGATCTGCCGCTGGATACGCTACTCGCATCGCAGGGCTTCAGGCTTGTCGGCAAACCGAACGGCGTCCGACCCTCGCTCGGCATCCGCACACGCGGCATCAGTAACGAAATCCATATCGTCACCGTCGACGACAACGGCGCGGGACACACCGCCGGTCTGGCCGCCGGCGACGTGCTGCTGGCCATCGACGGCTTGCGCGTCACGGGGCAGCCCGGCCTGGAGCGGCTGCTCGACCGTCATCTGGCGGGCGATCGCGTCACCCTACATGTGTTCCGCGGCGATGCGCTGCTCGCGCTCGAGCTCACCCTGGCCGCGCCCGAACCCATCGAATACACCCTAACCGCCAGCCCCGGGCGGAACTGATGGCCCCCACCATCACGCCTGTGCGCGGCGCCACCCTCGGCCTGCGCCACCCCACCCGTGCGCTACCCCCGGCCCCGATCGGCCCGCCCGCGCGCGGCTCGACGGCCGCTCAACGCCCCGCCTCGATCCGCGCCTGCATGGCCTTCGCGGCGGTTATGCCGTCGGCCATCGCGGTTACGACGCACGGATGCTGGCGGCGGGTCACTTCCCCAATAGCGTATACGCCGCGAGTGCTGGTTTGCGCCGTGGCCGGATCAGTTTCGATGAAACCTCGCGCACAACAACGCAGGCCCAGCGCCCGCGCGAAGCCGATGCACGGTTCCCAACCATAGAACACCATGATCAGATCGAACGCTTCCGCATCCACGCGGCGCCGATGCGGATCCACGACATAATCGCCACGAACGACCTGTTGCGCCGGCACCTGCGCCACCAGTTGGCGCTGCGCCCGCACATTACGCGCATAGACGCGAACCCGCGCGGCGCCGCGCTCCATGGCGTAGAGCGCGGCGCCGAACGCGTTGTCGCCGCCCCCCAGCACGGCGACGCGCAAGCCGCGAAAATCCTGTGCGAGGATATGGCGCCCGGGCCCCACGAGAACCGCTGGCAGCGGGCCATTCAGACCCGGTAGCGACCGCGGTCGAACACCCGTGGCAAGAACCAGGAACCGGCCCATGACGGTGGACGGGCCGTGCGCCAACACGACCGAAACCCCCACGGGGGCGACACGCGCTTCAGTAACCGTGCGCGACAGCCACGGCGTCACACCCGCCTCGCCCAGACTCAGCGCAAGATTGTCCGCCAGCTGCTCACCCGTCGCGCCGGGCAGACTGGGGTTCCAGTCGTCCACGTACGGATTGAAGCGGCACAGACCGCCGACCCCGGCCGCGGCATCGACGAGGGCCGGTTTGAAGCCCAGGCGCGCCATCCACACGGCACACGTGACGCCAGCCGGTCCGGCACCAACGATCACCGCGTCGAACGATTGCTTTTCCGCTGCCATGCCCGCCGCCATTCCGTCATATGCGCTACCTGGGTCGCTCTGAACAACTGTCATGACAAAAATTGTACCGGTTGACGGCATCTGGCGCTGCCACCGCCGGTGGCGCCGCTGCCGCGAGTCCCGTGAAGTTCACGCCCGCGTATCGCCCGCCGCCGCGCCATTACGCCACGGCACTACAATGGCGGGCGACCCCATTCTCATGAGCGCCATGCCCACTCGCCGCATTTTCTTCTCTCAGCTCGCGCTGGACGCCCGCATCGGAATACTGGAATACGAACTGCGCGCAACGCAGCCGCTGCATATCGACGCGGAATTCGACGTGGCGGTCGAACGCGAGGTGCGCGACCAGGACATCCGCACAGTGCTGGACTACCGCCTGTTGCGCGATGCAATCGTCGATGAATGCACACGCACGCACGTGAATCTGCTGGAAACACTGGCCGAACAGGTAGCCGCCAGACTATTGCGCGAGTTTCCCGAGGTGCTGCATCTGAAAATCCGTATCGGCAAGCCGCTAGCCTTCTCCGACTGCGCGGCCGTGGGTATCGAAATAGAACGCACGCGCTCCGCCTGACTATCCGCCATTTCACATGCCGTCCCAATGCGGGCCGGGTACGCGAATATCGAACAACGCCAGCACTCGCGCCACCGTGTGATCCACCATTTCTTCCAGCGTCGCGGGGTGGTGGTAGAAGGCGGGCAGCGGCGGAAACACAATACCCCCCATTTCGGTGACGGCCGTCATGTTGCGCAAATGCGCCAGGTTCAGCGGCGCTTCGCGCACCATCAGCACCAGCCGGCGCCGCTCCTTGAGCGTCACGTCGGCCGCGCGTGTGATGAGATTGTCGGAAAGCCCGTGTGCAACCGCCGCGAGGCTGCGCATGGAACACGGCACCACCACCATGCCGGCCGTGTCGAAGGCACCGCTGGCAAGCGTCGCGCCCACGTCGCGGATGCCATAGACACAATCGGCCAGCGCATGGACATCCTGGCGCGCCATACCGAGTTCGTGGTGGATATTGAGCGCGCCGGCCGGCGAGATGATCAGATGCGTGCACACGTCGGCCACGGCGCGTGCCGCGCGCAGCAGGCGCACCGCATAAACGACGCCGGTCGCCCCCGTGATGCCGACGACCAGACGCCGCTCGGTAGCCATGGGCGGGCGCCGCCGATCAGGCAACCGCGCCGGCGTCCTTCAATACCGTGGCGAGTTCCCCGTTATCGAACATTTCGGACACAATATCCGTGCCGCCGACGAATTGCCCCGACACATACAACTGCGGGATGGTGGGCCAGTTCGAATACACCTTGACGCCCTGCCGCACCTCGTCGTCTTCCAGGACATTGACCGTCACCAGTTTGGTTACGCCCGATGCCTGCAGAATTTGAATGGCGCGGCTCGAGAAGCCGCACATGGGCATCTGCGCCGTTCCTTTCATGAACAGGACAACCGGGTTGCTGGTGACAGTTTCGCGAATAAACTCTTGAACATCGCTCATGATGATCTCTCAGGTTGATGCACGGCGCGCGGCGCACGATACTGATGCGCGTTACGGTAATTCTACTTCCGTATCGAAGGAAGAATTGGATGGGGGCCGCATGGCGGCCACGCCGCCCGAGATGCGTTCGATACCCGCCAGGTCGCGCCGGCTCTCCACCTCGGTGAACCCGCGGGCGTGCAACAACCCGCGCACGGCCGCGGCCTGATCCCAGCCATGCTCGACCCAGAGCCGGCCACCGCGCCGCAGCCACCGCCGTGCGCCACCAACGATCGCGCGCAGCGCGCAAAGGCCATCGGCGCCTCCGATCAGCGCCGCAGATGGCTCGAACCGCAGGTCGCCCCGTATCAGATGCGAGTCGCCGGCCACAACGTACGGCGGGTTCGAAACGATCAGATCGAATGCAAGCCCGAAGTCGCCATTGCCCTCTGGCAGCGCATCATACCAGTCGCCTTCGTGAAACGTCACGCGCGCGCGCAACCGCCGGGCATTGACGCGCGCCACGCTCAACGCCTCCACGCTGCGGTCCGTTGCCACGACCCGCGCGTGCGGACACGCCAGTGCAACCGACACGGCAATCGCACCGCTGCCGGTGCCCAAATCCAGCAGCAGGGGCGCGGAACGCGGGGCAAGCTCGGCAATCGCCGTCTCGGCCAGCAACTCGGTCTCGGGACGCGGAATCAATACCGACGGCGTCACTTCGAAATCGCGCCCCATGAACTCACGATGCCCCGTCAGGTAGGCCATCGGCCAGCCCTCGCGGCGACGTTCGCACAAGGTCTGGAAGCGTTCGGCTTGCCGCGCGGTCGGAACGTGGGCGTCATGCGTGATCAGCCATACACGCGGCACTGCCAGCACATGCTCGAGCAGCATGCGCGCTTCCAGCGTTGGCAGCCCGCTTGCCCGCATCAACTCGCCGACTCGCGGCGACGCCGCCATCGCCATGCCGAAACCCCACTCAATCGTGGCCGAGCTCAGCCAGCTGTTCGGCCTGGTGCTCCGCAACCAGCGCGCCCGTCAGCTCATCGAGGTCGCCGTCCATGACCTGCTGGAGTTTGTACAGTGTCAGGCCGATGCGGTGGTCGGTGACGCGCCCCTGCGGGTAGTTGTAAGTGCGAATGCGCTCGGAGCGATCGCCCGACCCCACCAGGCTCTTGCGCTCGGCTGCCTCTTTGTCGTGCCGCTCGCGCTGCTGGCGGTCTTTCAGCCGGGCGGCAAGCACCTGCATGGCCTTGTCTTTGTTGCGGTGCTGCGAACGATCGTCCTGGCATTCCACGACAAGACCGGTTGGCAGGTGCGTGATGCGCACGGCCGAATCCGTCTTGTTGATGTGCTGCCCGCCCGCGCCGCTTGCACGAAAAGTATCGATGCGCAAATCGGCGGGGTTGATGACCACGTCGGTCTGCGCATCGGCTTCCGGCAGCACCGCCACCGTGCACGCCGACGTGTGGACACGCCCCTGGGTTTCCGTTTCCGGCACGCGCTGCACCCGGTGGGCGCCGGACTCGAACTTCAGGCGGCCGTACACGCCATCGCCATCGAGATGAACGATGACTTCCTTGTAGCCGCCCAATTCCGACATGCTTTCCGACATCAGCTCGGCGCGCCAGCCGCGCCGCTCGGCGTAGCGCATGTACATGCGCAGCAAATCGCCAGCGAACAACGCGCTTTCATCGCCACCGGTGCCGGCGCGTATTTCCAAAAAGACGCTGCGGCTGTCGTCTGGATCGCGCGGCAGCAACAGCACTTGCAGTTGCGACTCGAGCGCCGCCATGCGCAGCCGGCCCCGTTCGAGTTCATCTTCGGCCATTGCCCGCATTTCGGGGTCGGTCAGCAAATCCTGCGCGACTTCGACATCGCCTTCGACCTTCGCATAAACACGAAATGCCTCGACCACCGGGGCAAGCTCCGCCCGTTCACGCGCCAATTTGCGAAACCGATTCATGTCGCTCGCGATCGCGGGTTCGGCAAGCATTGCCTCGATTTCAGCCATTCGATAGGCAAGCTGCTCCAATCGGTCATGCACAGAACTTTTCATGAGAGGGAAGGGATTGCAACCGCCACTAATGACGGCGGTTCACGTTCGGCAACAGGCGCGGCAGCAGATCGAGCAACTGCGCGCGTTCGGCATCTTCGCTGTGGTTAAGCGCCGCCAGCGGCCCGTGCATGTACTTCTGCGTCAGCGCGTGGGCCAGTTGTTCGAGAACCTCGTCAGCCGGGTCCCCGCGCGCCAGCAGGCGGCGCGCGCGCGCCAGCTCGGCCTCGCGCACCCGGTCGGCCGTCCTTTGCAGATCGACGATGGCGGGAACGACTTCGCGGCTTTGCATCCAGTGCATGAAATTCTGCACCCGCGTCTCGATGATGGCTTCCGCCTGCACCACGGCCGCCCGGCGGGCACTGGTGCCGCGCTGCACCATGCGGCCCAGATCGTCCACGGAATAAAGATACACATCGGCCAGCCGCCCGACTTCCGGCTCGATGTCGCGCGGCACCGCCAGATCGACCATGACGATGGGACGATGGCGCCGCGAGCGCGTAACCCGCTCTACCATCCCCAGTCCGAGGATGGGCAGGGAGCTTGCCGTACAGGATACGATGACGTCGAAATCAGCCATCTTGTCCGGCAGATCGGAGAGCTTCATGGCCTGCGCCGTGTAGCGGCTTGCCAGAAGGCTCGCACGCGCCACGGTTCGATTCGCCACCGACATGCGGCGCGGATTGACCGCCGCGAAATGCGTCGCGCACAACTCGATCATTTCACCCGCGCCAATGAACAGTACACTGGCCTTGGTCAAGTCGCCGAACACCCGTTCCGCCAGGCGCACGGCCGCCGCCGCCATGGACACCGACTGCGCGCCAATCGCCGTCTGCGAGCGGACTTCCTTTGCCACCGAGAACGTACGCTGAAATAATTGATGCAGCAATGTGCCCAGCGAACCCGCCTCGTCGGCGGCACGCATGGCGTCTTTCATCTGGCCCAGGATCTGCGGCTCGCCCAGCACCATCGAATCAAGGCCGCTGGCCACCCGAAACGCGTGGCGCACCGCCTCGTTGCGATGATACTGATACAGATGCGGCTGCAGGCTTCCGGCTTCCATGCGGTTGAAATCCGCCATCCAGGCCGGCAGCCTATCGGACACCGACGGATCGGCCGCGCAATAGATCTCGGTGCGATTACAGGTCGACAGAATGGCCGCCTCGCGCACCGCCGAACCAAACGCCGCGCGCAAACCCCCCAATGCCGGCTTGAGCAAGTCAAGCGGCAGCGATACACGCTCTCGCACCGCAACAGGCGCCGAGACGTGGTTCAGACCGAATGTCAGAACGTCAACAGGCATAGGACATGGCAAGTGGCCCCGCGGGCGGCCCCGGAAAAGTTACTTTTTTCACAGGCCGGACAACGATGAATTATAAACCTGTATGCCGGAATCGAGGACGCGCGAGAAGGCGCCGCCACATTGGGGCGGCGGCCGTTCCAATGCGCGACGGGGTGAGCCGCGCGACTACGCGGACACCCGCGTCGAGCGGTCCGCGGGACCCCTTGCCGACGGCTCGCCGGAGGCCTGCCGGGTGCGCCACCGAAAGCAAATATCGTTAATTTCGTGTAGTATTTTGCCTTTGCGTTCGCCCGCGTCTTTGCGTTCGCCCATGTGGCCTGGTAGCTCAGTCGGTAGAGCAGAGGACTGAAAATCCTTGTGTCGGTGGTTCAATTCCGCCCCAGGCCACCACCGCCTTATGCCGGCTCTACCCCATTAACGGGGGATGGACATTCATCAGACACGGTTGATGACACCGTTCCAGCCGCATTGAGCTAAGACTCTCAGGCGGTAATTCTCAAAATTCCTGAATCCATACGCACGTCGCGAGAGCATTTCCATTTTGGTGTGGAAGCCCTCGGTGATCCCGTTGGACTTGGAGAAGTGCCACATTCGTACGATGGGTTCCAGCCACGATGTTAACGTGGCTGCCAACGTCTCGGTCGGGCTTTGTTCGAACTGCCGGATCAGCGCCAGGAACTTGGGCAGCAGTTTCCTGGCCCGCTTGGCTTTGATGGTCTTGAGCGTCAGAAAGCCGTTGAGTTGCTGTTTGGCAAAGTAGAGGGCCTGCAACACGGGCGACTGGGCCAGATACTGATACAAGCGCTCCTTTTGCACGGCAGAAAGCTTCCAGTGATGGCGACGCATCAGGCTGACGAGCCCCCCCGGCTCCTGCAGCCCTCGGGGTCGCACTGTTGCCAGAATTTCGCGAAGTGCTGATTGGCCAGCCGCACGACGTGGAAGCGGTCGGCGACGATCAGGGCGTTGGGAAAGTGCTGTCGGGCGATGGCGCGGTAGGTCTCGGAGAGGTCCATGACGATGACGCGGACCTGTTCCTTGGCGGGCAGCCGTTTGAGGTAGCTGCGCAGGCTCGCTTCCGCACGCCCCAGCACCACATCGAACACCTTGTGGTTCTCCAGATCGACCAGGGTGGTGGCATAGCCCTTCTTGCGGGTGAAAAAATGTTCGTCGATGTCCAGTACTCGCGGGCAGGTCCGGCCTGACAGTTCGCTGACGCGTTGCGTCACAAACGATTGGTACCAGCGCTCGACGGTGGCGCTGCCGATTCTGTGGGTCGTGGTGAGCTTGTGCTGGCTCACGCCCCCGTCGTGAGCTTCGAAGACCTCCAGGCGATAGGATTCCGTGGCCCGGCGTCGGGGCCCGATACCGGCGAAGCGGTGACGGAAGTAGTGGTTGCAGCTCGGGCAGTGGTACTTGGGTATTACCAATCTATGAGTCGCAGCAACGATTTGCCGGATTGAACGGTGACCCATGACTTACATCGCAACCGTAATATCGAAAGGCCAGATTACGATCCCCATGGTGACCTGCACCAGGATAAGCCAAAAGCCTTGTGATACCTTCGCCAAGGCATAATCTCCGAAGAGATGAACGTGGGGCATTTTCGTGTCTCTCGATAATTTCCGTCAGATCATCACGCGCTGTCTGGGCGGCGCACAGAGCGACGAACTAGCTAAGCACGAAACCAGCGTTTCAAAGCGCTCCACATCCGACTGATGAACGAAGTTGAGACCTCCGTTCTCCCGTGGCCCGCGTGCGCAGCTTGGTCTTTCTCCTTGTTGATCATAGCAATGAATCGGGCCTTATCTGCTCGGTCGCGTGACTGAATACGCGCAATTTGCTGGTGTGTCATACCTCTGGACCAAACGATACGATTGTCGCGAATCCAGTAGTGCGAACGGCACGTGTAATTCCAGTTGCCTATGGAGGGATGAAGGCTCACCAGCCCATTTTCTTTTCGTAGTTGCCACTCAATAGGAGAGAGAGGCGTCACCACTTTCTCCCCACACCCGCACGCGCAAAGATGAGACGCCGTCTTGTATTTTTCGCTGATATACAAGACCCCAGGTTCAAGAACCTTCGGGACAAACTCCACGAATTGTGGCTTGATGGCATCCAACTTCATGGCTACGTCTCGACGGTGGTGTCTTGCCTTGCAAGGGAGGTCATATTGACGGAAAAAAGGATGTTGTATGTGTCGAAATCTACCTGATAAAAACCGCAGTACTGCTTCCATCGCATGACTGCAAGCTGAGCGTTCAGGGCGTTCATATCTGCCACTTGGATGTTCTGCTGATATAGCACATCTTCGTCACCATCATCCATTGGGACGCACTGCTCCAAGTGGTCGTGAGTCTCCGGAGTCGCGATGGTCACTCGGCAGCTACCCAGCAACTCCATGGACTGACCCGCTAATTGCAAATTCATCCCGACATCAATGAAAGGGATGCCTTGCGACAGGAGGTAGTCGAAGATGAGCCGGCGCGCTTCGCTCTTGTCCACGCAGACGAACACGAAGTTAAAACCTTGGAGTTCGCTAACGTTCGACGAGTCCAGATAGTGTGGATGGCTTTTCACGCCCCGATGCATGGCGTCATACTTGGCTTGGAAGTATTGCGTTTTGGGCTGCCTCGCGTCGATTTCCTCCGCGGTAGCAGCACCGGGCGATCGGAAGGCATTGTGCTGCAAATAGAGGTCGCCATCGAACAGATGAATCTCATGAATAGGCGTCTTCGCGAGTTGGTCGAGTACATAGGAGCCCGTGCCCCCTAAGCCAACAATGGCGACCTTCCCCATTGCTAGACGAGCAGACGTCGTCATAATTTCCGCCCTGGCCGACGCGGTGTCTATGTAACGGAAAACCGATGTTCCCTCCTCTGCGATGGTGAGGCGGCCTGTCTGCGCCGTAGCCAAAGGCTCTAAGACGCGAGCTTGAGCCTGAATCAGGTTCGCATAGTGCGTGACTTTCTGGTAATGATCCGGATACCCGTTAGTACCAAAGGGCTTGTTGGAGAAGCGATGGTCAATGGTGCAGCCGGGAAAGAGCTCTTGGCGGTTGTGTTCGTTTTCAAGTTGCAACATCCGAGAGCCATCGGCGAAGCAGGGATACTCACCCACCCACCAAACCTGGTGCGTATCGCCCCCGGAGTTGTCGGGCGGTACCACACGGCCACCATTTTGAAGATAAAGGCACACCATCGTGCCCAGCTTGATCTGCTTGTCAGCTGTTACATAGGGCACGCGGTGCACCAACAAGTGTTGCTGGCGCACTTCGACCTCATAGCCGGCGTCGACAAGCTGTTGCAGACCGGAGTCAGGAGCGGTTGGTTTTGATGACATTGAAGCTCATCCCATTTTTGATTACAGTCTTTTGGCCCGGAGCCAGAGTACCGTCATGACCATGCGGGGTCGCGTAGGTGACGGAATAAAGGATGTCGAACGGGCCGGCGGGAAAGGCAAGGCGGACCACCTGCTCGTACGTCAGATGATGGTCCGACACCGTCTCCTGTTGGGCATTGATGACGACGTCGTACGTTTTTCCCTTGCCGGGCGCGGCGACAGTTTGTTCAGCGGAATGCTCGGGGTTCATAACCTTTTCCTTGTAAGAAAGCACTTCAAGGGGCAGAAGCATCTGCGGCCCCTACGTTTTTGGAACGTATCGTTATATTAATCTAACGAACTTATCTCCGTCAACTATTGTTATATGGATCGTTTTTGACATAGAATCCCTTGATGAGGAGCATCTCGTTGGCTAGGAGCAGGCAATGTCTCTAGGTGCCAAACTGACGGAGTTGCGCCTGCGTAAGGGCGAATCCTTGCAAGACGTTGCCAGCGCGGCGGGCGTGTCCAAGACGCACATATGGCATATGGAGAAGGGCAACAGTGGGAACCCGTCTCTGGAGCTAGTTCGCAAGTTGGCCGAGCACTTTGCTGTACCGGTGTCGTACTTGGCAGGAACCGGCGACGAATCCACACTCGAGGACGTCGAGGCGCAACAGTTTTTCCGGGACTTCAAGTCCCTATCGGAAGCTGAACAGGATGTTTTGAAGCAAACGCTGCAGCTTTTTAAAAGCAAGAAGGGACAGGCAGATGGTTCAACTTGACCTTATTGAACTTGCTGACCTTGTTCGGCCAGAGCAGGTTGCTGCAGAAATTCTTAGGCAGAATCCACAACTCCCAATCCCGGTACCCATCGAGGAATTAGCGCGCCTAGCAGGAATTTCGAAGATTGAGGCATTCAGCAGCGTCGGATTCGAAGGCGCTCTCGTGGCCAACGCGAACAAATCGGAGGGGGCTATCTTTTTCAGTTCTCTGAGCCCTCGACCACGCCAGCGATTCACAATCGGCCATGAGCTGGGACACTTTTTGCTCCCGTGGCATCGGCAGACTTCCTTTCAGTGCACAGCGGAAGACATAAGCTCACGGAGCAAAAAGGATTGGGAGATTCAAGCAAACCAATTTTCCGCAGAACTGCTCACGCCGGAGCCACTGGTCAGGCGCTTGCTTCGCCCGCTCAAGGAGCCTGAGCTTGCTCACATTCTTCAGCTGCACAATGAGTTCGCGACTAGTTTTGAGATGACTGCTCGGCGGGTCGTGGAACTCAATGATTACGCTTGCGCGGTTGTCTTCTCCAAGAACAACGTTGTGCGCTACACAATTCGCAGCGAGTTCTTCACAGAATGGCTAAGTGTTCGAAAGGGGGACAGGCTACCTGCTCAGAGCCCTAGTCGTAACTCCGTTAGTGATCCGGCAGAATGGCACGAAATTGAAGCTTATTGGTGGCTTGCGGAACCGAAAGATCATACTTCTCAGCCGGAGACCATCCACGAACAAACTTTGGTGCAAGACAATGGCCACAAGGCAACGCTTTTAACCTACGAACCTGATTGAGCTGATAGATATACTCACCAATCTGGAACTGGAGTTGAAGCCGGTCACCACCTATGAAGCCGAAGAGTGCTTCTTCGACGTATCCATAAAGTAGACAGGTTTTGGGGCTACCTAGTGAGGAACCGCTGCGTAGCAAGCTGAATAGCTGGCCACCTCATAGGCCGAATTAAAAAGCCCCCTTGTTTTGGTAGGGAAATTTCGTCACCCGGCGTTTGGCAAACTTATGCTTGAATCCGTCCCGAACGGCAAAGTTATGCTTACCGAGACAAGAATCCAGCGAATACGGCTCCTAGGAGAGCTCCGTAGTGGTCGGCAAGCTTATGCTTTATTTCGCGGCAAGGTTATGCTTAACGGCACATAGCGGCTTTTACCCCTGGCCCATTTTTCATTCTGGCAGCGGTTTGTGTAGTTCCTGTGTAATCGCGCCACCGCCTCACAAATCGCCGTTTGACACTGGGGCCCCAAGCTCGTCAACCACCGACTGGAACGCCTCCAGCGCCGCCTGCAGGTTGTCGACGATGTCGGCGGCGATCTCGTCCGGCGGCGGCAGGTTGTCCACGTCTTCGAGGCTATCGTCCTTCAGCCAGAAGATGTCGAGGTTGAGCTTGTCGCGCTTCAGCAGGTCTTCCACCGCGAAGCGCTTGAAGCGCTCGACTTCGGTGCGCCGGGCCCGGTTGTCCGCGGCGTAACAGCTCACGAAGTCGTCGAGGTCGGCACGTGCCAGCGGGTTCTTCTTCAGCGTGAAGTGGTGATTGGTGCGGAAGTCGTAAATCCACAGGGCGCTGCTGTTGGGCGATCCGTCCGCGCGTGGGGGCTTCTTGTCGAAGAACAGGACATTCGCCTTGACACCCGGCTTATAGAAGATTCCGGTCGGCAGCCGCAGCAGGGTGTGGAAGTCGAACTGCATCAGCAGGCGCTTGCGGATACCCTCGCCCGCGTTGCCGGCCTCGAACAGCACGTTGTCCGGCAGCACCACACCCGCGCGCCCGTCGTCGGCCAGGATGGTCATGATGTGCTGCAGGAAATTGAGCTGCTTGTTACTGGTGGTGAACTTGAAGTCCTCGCGCTCGTAGTTTTCGCGCTCGGTGTCGAGCGCGCCATCCTCGCCCACCACCGTAAAGCTGGATTTCTTGCCGAACGGCGGATTGGTCAGCACCACGTCGAAGCGCTCGCCGGCGTCGCTCGCCAACGCGTCCCGCTGCGCGATCGGGCTTTCGCCGTTGCCGATACCGTGCAGGTACATATTCATCGCGCAGAGACGCACCACTTCGGCCACGATGTCGTCGCCACTCAGCGATTCCTCACGCAGCTTGCGCTGGCGCGCACGGTCTTGGCTCTGCCCTTTCATGTGCTCGTAGGCTGAGAGCAGAAAGCCGCCCGTGCCGCAGGCCGGGTCGTGCACGGTTTCGCCGATCCTGGGCGCCACCACTTCCGTCATCGCATCGATCAACGCGCGCGGGGTGAAGTACTGTCCCGCGCCGGATTTCACTTCCTCGGCGTTGCGCTCCAGGAGGCCTTCGTAGATCGCGCCCTTCACGTCCACGCCGATGCCGATCCAGGTTTCGCCGTCGATCAATGACACCACGCGCTTCAGCTTCGCGGGGTCGGTCAGCTTGTTCTGCGCACCGCGGAAGATCGTGCCGATCAGGCCCTTCTCGCGCCCCAGCGCTTGCAGCGCGTGGCGGTACCGCTCTTCCAGCTCGTCACCCGCGAGCGGCGCCAATTGATTCCAGCGCCACTGCGCCGGGATCGTGGAAGCCTCGTTTAGGAGGTCATCGCGCTCCTGGTCCATCTTCAGGAACAGCAGGAACGTGATCTGCTCGACGTAGTCGCCGTAGCCTATGCCCTGGTCGCGCAGCACGTGCGCGTAGTTCCAGACCTTGCTGACGAGGGCGGAATCGATGGTGCTCATGCGGTCTTCTCGGTTCGTTTGCGCTGTAGCATTGCACTGTTTACGCGCTCGGCGGCGATGCGTTCCAGCAGCTTCGACGCCGGCTCGTCGTTCGTGTCCTGCGGCACCAGTTGGCCGGAGAACGCGGCTTTGAGGATGGATTGACGGAGCGCAGCAGCGTAATCAGATTCCTGCCGCTGTGATGCCGAGAGTCGAGCAGCTGAATCCGTTTGTGTGGCCACCCGTTCCGCAATCTCTAGCTGCTCTGACGCCGGAGGGAGTGGTACTGGCAAGGCGCGAATCTCAGCCAAATTCAGACGAGGTCGGCCTACGCCATGAACAGTTATCGCGGTACGGTCTCGTGTCGGTTGCGAATTCAGGAACGCCATCACGCATGGGCTGATCACAAACGGGCTCGGCTTAAAACGGATGCAGTCCGCTTTGACGATCGCTGGTCCCAAAGTTGAAGGCGCCATGCACGCACGCGGCAAGGTTTCTCCTAATGCCGCGAGCAACAAGTCACCCGCGAAGACGCGGTGCTTCTGCAGTCGAGCGAAATGTTCCTCAGAAATGTACGCGCGATCGTCAGAGAACATCCCATCCTTAATGTTTTGGAGACGAACGACCCGAGGGCCATGCTCGGTGTAATGTTTTGTCTTCAGGTTTGCACCGAACGGTCCATCGGTTATTGCGTTCTTATCGGGTGCCGCGAGTTGTTCGAGCGAAGCCCACACCCACCCTTCCAGCAGCCCAGGCAAGTCGGTGGTGTCGGGCGGGGCGGGCTCCTTGTATTTCTGTTTCCAGCGGTCGTCGGTCGGCGTCTTGCCCTTGGCCTTGAGCTTGGCGAGTTCGGCCTGTTCCCACGCAGTGCGGCGGGCTTTCAGGATGCGGTCGAGCAAGGCCGCGCCGGATTCCACGGGCTCGCCGGCACGCTTCCGCGCTTCGCGCCAGTCGCGCGTGAGTTCGCCGGTGACGGCGGCCTTCAGCACCGACTGGCGGTAGCGCTCCACCAGCTTCGCGACACGTTGCAGCGCCTGCTCGCCTTCATCGATGCGGCTGAACAGTTCGTCGATCTTGGAGACGATGCGGTCTTGTTCTGTGCGTGGCGCGAGCGGCAGGGGAATTGCCTCAACTGTGCGCGAAGAAAGGTGTTTGACCGTAACCGCCGATGTGTGGTCGTTAACGAGCTTCAGGTAACCCGGTAGCGCGTATGCCAAAAGACGCTTCGAATATAACGACTCGTTGGGAGCCACTTTGCACACGCGCTGATTCAACAGCGCGGGTGGCCCGGCCCAGAGACGACAGTTGAAGTCGCCATCCATGCCGATAACCAAGTCGCCCGTTTCGACTCGTGGTGCCCTGTCTGCCGATCCGTTGAAGTACGAGCTTGCATAACCCGGAACAACATCGCGAATGCGAATGACGGGAACGCCTTGTTCGTTGTTGAAGCCATCGGAATCAAATGGGAATCCATTGACTACGGCCGCCACTTCGCCCAACGTCACGCGCTGCCAATGAGGGGCGGCCATTGTGAGAGCGTTTCCCTGAGCTTCGATCAGCTCATCAACCCGATGACCGAAACTCATGCCGCCAACGCCTCCGTCATCTCATCCAGCATCCCGTTCAGCCCGTCCCCAAACACGCGGCGCGCGGCGATCACCCCACCCCATGCGCTGAACGGCGTGTCGCGTTGCAGGTCCGCCGGGGCGATCTCGACATTGGCGGCGAGGTAGTCACGGATGGCTTTGAGCCAGTTCATCTGTTCCTCGGTGAATGATTTGCCGGCCTTGATCTGGCGGCCGATCCACAGGTTGAATTTCTGCTCGACGCGCGCGGAGTACGGCTCCAGCACGTCACTCTGGCCGGTGGCGAAGCGCACCAGCGAGATGATGTCGGTGAGCATCTTGTCGCTGGGTGCGCCACGCACCAGCGCCGCTTCGATGCGCTTGTAGGCCTGCCACACATCGGCGGTGGCGAGGTGCCACGGCGGGTCGGCCAGGCGCCGAGCGAGGTCGCGAATGGCGGCGTAGGTGAGCCGGCGCTTGGCATACGGCTGGCCATAAAGGATTTGCAGCGCCAGCAAGTCGTTCTTGTTCGTCTCGATGAACTCCTTGAACGACTGCACCCGCGCCTCGGCGTGCTTGATGTCGTAGCCGGCGCTGACGACTGCATCGGGCGTGCGCTCGGCGATCAGGATGTCGGTTTTCTGCTTGATGTCCTTCAAAAGATTGCGCAGCTTGGGGTCGTCCAGCGGCGCGCAGGCGGTGTCCTTCAGCTCTTCGGCAACGGCTTGCGCCTGCGCCTTCGTTGCGGCTTCGACGTTGCCGTGGCGCTCGATGATCTTCGCCTCGACGATATCCGGGCTGATGGCGTTCAAGAGGCCCGCAGCCAGCGACTTCAGTGTCGCGCCATGGCCTGCGTCTGCGATGCGTGCGCGGTCTTCGTCCTCGATCTGATGATCCAGTGCGGCGAGGCGGCCGGCGAGGCTGGAAATCGCGTCGTCGTCGCGCCGGCCCTGCGCGATCTGCTCGATGAGCTTGTCGAAGGCAATGCTGCGCTTGCGCTCCAGCGGCTGGCTGACGGTCTTCTGGCTTTCAGTGACGCCGACCGCGTCCACCAGCACGAAGCGCGTCTTGGTCTGCGCGTCGGGCGTGACCTGGTGCAGGTCGGAATCGGCAATGCTGCGCACGCCGCGGCCTCGCATCTGCTCGAAGTAGCCGGCGGACTTCACGTCGCGCATGAAGATTAGGCATTCGACCGGCTTGATGTCGGTGCCGGTGGCGATCATGTCCACCGTGACCGCGACGCGCGGGAACGGATCAACGCGGAACGCCTTGATCAGCGCCTTGGGGTCGTCGCCAGTGCGGTAGGTGATTTTCTTGGCGAAGTCGTTGCCCTGGTCGAACACCTCGCGCACGGCGGTGACGATTTCCTCGGCGTGGTTGTCGTCCTTGGCGAAGATCAGGGTTTTGGGCACCCAATCGCCGGTGCGGCCGGGAAACAGCTCGGTGAACAGGTTGTCGCGGTAGCACTGCAGCACCGCGTGGATTTGCGCGGGCACGGTGACGGAGCGGTCGAGTTCACCCTTGGCGAACGCAAGGTCTTCGTCCAATTCCTTATAGCGCAGCGCACGGGTGCGACGATCGCGGATGGGCGTGGCGTAACCGGCTTCCACCGTGCCGCCCTTCTCGCCCACTTCGGTCTTGATGCGGAACACCTCGAAGCCGACGTTGACGCCATCGGCAATCGACTGTTCGTAGCCGTATTCGGACACGAGGTTGGAATTGAAGAACGCCAGCGTGTGCTTGCTCGGCGTTGCGGTCAGGCCCACCAGGAACGCATCGAAGTATTCCAGCACCTGCCGCCAGCGCCCGTAGATCGAGCGGTGGCATTCGTCGGTGATGATGAAGTCGAAGGTCTCGATGGGGATCGCGGGGTTGTAGGCAATAGGAGGAATGTCGCCTTCGCCATTGGTTTCGGTTTCGAATGCCGAGCGCTCTTCGTCCTCCTCGGACAGTTCCTTGCCGCGCAACATGGCGTACAGGCGCTGGATGGTGGTGATGACGACCTTGGCGTCCGGATCGATGTGGCTGCCGTGCAGGTGCTGCACGATGTAGGTATCGGTGAACTTGCGGGCGGCGCCGGGTGCGTCGTAGTTCTGGAATTCCTTCAGCGTCTGGTCGCCGAGGTTGTTGCGATCGACCAGGAACAGGATGCGCCGCGCCTTGGCGAACTTGAGCAGCCGCCACGAGAAGGTGCAGGCGGTGAAGGTCTTGCCGGCGCCGGTGGCCATCTGGATCAGCGCGCGCGGGCGGTCGTGGGCGAAGGATTGTTCCAGCCCTTCGATGGCGCTGACCTGGCAATCGCGCAGGCCATGGGCATCGAGCGCCGGCAGGTGCGTGAGGCGCGCGCGCAGCGTGTCGGCTTCCTGCAGCCATGCGCGCAGCGTATGCGGCTGGTGGAATGCGAAGATTCGGCGGGACCGCGGCTGCGGGTCGCGGCTGTCGCAGAAGTACGTCTCGTCGCCCGTGGATTCGTAGTCGAAATACAGGAAGTCGTTCCAGCACGCGAGGTGCGTGGGCACCGCAAGCTTGTAGCGCGCGGCCTGCTCGGCCACGCCCGAGAGGGTGACGCCGGCTTTCTTGGCTTCGATCACGCCTGCGGCCTTGCCGCCGACGAACAGCAGGTAATCACAGGGACCGCCGTCCAGATGGAATTCACGCACCGCGACGCCTTCGGCCGCGTTGCGGTTGAAGTCTTCCATGTCCTGCAGCCGCCAGTCCGCCGCGGTGAGCAGCGCGTCGATCTTCACGCGGGCTTGTTGTTCTGGTGTGTCGGGCATCCCCCCGATCCTCTATCCTCCCCGCATCGCGGAGATCCGATGGAAAGATACTACGAATCCTCCGCGATGTGCGCCACGCCATCCCGGAAGTTGACGCCGTTGATGTCGGCGATCTCTGGCATCAGATTGTCCTTTGTGAACAAAAACGCTTTTTCAAGACGATCTCCGCCTGCTGGGTGTCGGCAGAGAATAGACGACAAAGCATGAGCGGGTTAATATCACTAGTTATTACCACGTGATAATAGGTCCACTATGGCAACATCTCTCAAGATCGACGACGGCCTGAAAGGCCGCGTCCAGCATCTGGCTGGCGAGCGCCGCCGCTCGCCGCACTGGATCATGCTCGAAGCCATTCGGCAGTACGTCGAGCGCGAAGAATCCCGGGAAAGCTTCAAGCAGGAAGCGTTGGCGTCTTGGGCGGCTTACAAGGAAACAGGCCGCCACCTGACTGGCCAGGAAGTTCGTACTTGGTTGAACACCTGGGGCACCGATGACGAAAAGACGGTGCCGGAGTGCCACAAGTAATCGTCACCGAAGGCGCATCGGAAGGGTTGGAGCGGTGCCGTCTGTTTCTGCAAACCAGGGCACCGGAAGCCGCCAGACGAGCCGGTCAGGCCATTGAGAGACAATTCCTGCTGCTGGAAACGGTCCCCGACATTGGCCGACCATTTCCAGAAATACCAGAGCTGCGGGAACTGGTTATTGCTTTTGGTGATTCTGGCTATGTCGCCTTGTACCATCATGAACTGGCCGACGACGCGGTGTACATCCTGGCCTTCCGACACCAGAAAGAGGCAGGCTATTGAGTCCGACCTGAATAAATCGGTTTTTCATGAAACAGCGGGCGACCATACTCCGCCGAACCGGTATTTCGGATTGGTGGCCGTCGAGCACTACGGGAGTCACGGCCACAGCCTGGCCGAGACCATCAGGCGTGTTTCTTCGTAAAAACAAGCCTAATGAATGTCGGCAATCAGCGCGAGCGCATGTCGGCTGCGCTGCTTGAAGGCCGCCGTGGTTTCAACCACCGAGTCATCGGCGCCTGCCCAGTTGAGGATGAAGTAAAAACTCCCGCGCCGGCCACGACTCGTTCGTACCAGTAGGCGATATCGGTGGCGGTACTCAGTTTGGCGCAGTGGCACACCTAGGTCGATAATGACCCAATCACACACCATGACGGGGACGGGCGACATGCTTTTCTCAACCAAATGCCGACGTGCGCTCTGGTACCCGCTAGGAATCAGCGCCCTGTCCTTGCTGGGCGCGGGGCTGGCCCAGGCTGAATCACCGGCGGACGCGGGCAAGCTGATCTTTACCCAGGGCGCTCCAGGCGTCACGGCGTGCATCACCTGTCACGGCGCCCATGGCGAAGGCATGACAGCCGCGAACTTCCCATTCCTGGCCGGCCAGGGTGCGGCCTATCTGGCAGCCCAGATCCAGATGTTCAGCGACGGCACGCGTGCCAATCCCATCATGAAACCCATTGCCGCCGCGCTGACGCCTGACCAGCGTCAGGCCGTCGTGGCTTACATCCGGACGCCGCCAGCACCGTGGGATGCCGACAAACTTGCGGCGCAGGCCACTACCCTGCCGGATGCGAAAGACACCGGCGCCTGGATCGCCAATCGCGGCGATTGGGCCCATGACATCCCTGCCTGCGTCCAGTGCCACGCGGCCGGCGGCATCGGTGTGGCGCCGAGCTTCCCGGCCATCGCAGGCTTGAGCAAGACCTATATCGTCGAACAGTTCACCCAGTGGCGAACCGGGCAGCGCGCGGGCGGCCCCCAGAACCTGATGGGTGATATCGCAAAACGCATGAACGATGGGCAGATCGGAGCCGTCGCCAGCTACTTCTCCGCCCTGCCTCAGGTCGCATCCCAAGAAGGAGCGAAAAAACAATGAGCCTACGACACATTCCGGCGGCGGCCACTGCCGGTGCGCTGATGCTGACGCTGGCTCTGGGAACTGCCTGGGCCGCATCGCCGGACGCGCCCGCTTTCACGCCGCCCGCCGCCGATGCAATTCCCAGCGGCCCGTTTGGCGAAGCCGTGCGACTGGGTCAGGACATCTTCCTGAATCCGCAGAAATTCGCCGGCCGGTACGTCGGGAATTCCATGACCTGCGCAAGCTGCCACCTGGATGCCGGTCGCCGGGCGGGTTCGGCGCCCCTGTGGGCCGCGTACGTCCTGTATCCGGCCTACCGGTCGAAAAACGGCCACGTCAACACGCTGGCTGAACGACTCCAGGGCTGCTTCGTCTACAGCATGAACGGTCGCATGCCGCCAACCGATAGCAAGACCATCGTGGCGCTCGAAAGCTACATGTACTGGATGGCCAAGGGCGCGCCCACCGGCGTGAAACTGGCCGGACAGGGATTCCCCCGACTGGCCGAACCGCAGCACACACCCGATTACGTGCGGGGCCAGAAGGTCTACACCGCGCGCTGTGCACTCTGTCACGGCGCCCAGGGCACGGGCCGGCGGGACGCCACTGCACGCACGGCGTTTCCGGCGCTGTGGGGCGATGATTCCTACAATTGGGGCGCCGGCATGCATTCCATCAAGACGGCGGCGGCCTTCATCCACGCCAACATGCCGCTGAGCCAGGGCGGAACCCTGAGCGAACAGCAAGCTTGGGACGTGGCTTATTTCATCAACGCACACGAGCGCCCACAGGATCCGCGCTTCGCCGGCAATCTGGCGGCGACCACCAAGGCGCACCACGGCGGTAAATACGACCTGTACGGCCAGACTGTGAATGGCGTGACACTGGGGGCACGATCCACGCCCTCGACCAGCACGTTGCCCGACAAGGCCGAGTCGCAAGTCGGGAAGTGATCAGTATTGAAATGGCCAAGGATCCAAACGTGTTGCACTTGGCGCTTCAGAGCGCCCCCTCCCCCGAAGGTTATCTTGGTTTCGAAGCGTTCTCGTAGGCCTTTCGCAACACAGTCATGATTTCAGTTCGCTCGGTATGTACGTCGATTTTTGGATTGGGCCCATTATTGATCCATATGGGTGCGTCGTTGGGCAAGCCTCCGCCGCGCTTGATCGAATAGAGTCCAAAACCGTCGTTGTCCCAGTGGCCGTTGGGAAAGCCAGGCGCCTGCGGTCCTCCCCACCACGTATAAATATTCGGCGCTTCGGGCTGATTCCACCACTCGTCGCAATATTCAAAATAGTAAACGCCCAGGCTCAACGGGTGCTTGAACGCCTTGGGCAGCATATTGCCGATGACGGCAGCGGCCTTACTGCGAGTCGAGGCATCCTCATAAATCGTCTGCGGATTGCCGGGGTCACGATGTCCCGTTGCCGGTAAACCGTATTCGGTAAGAATAACGGGCTTTAATGCCGAGCCGGTAAGCTTCGCATAGTCTGAAAAGACGCTATCGAAGGACTGGGTCTGATAAGTATTGACGCCCCAGAAATCCACATGCCGGCACTTTTCCATGTAGGAATAAGCTCGCTTCGGGATATTGGGATCATCGTGAGTCGCCATGCCGACCAGCTTGTCGGGAGCCGCCGCTTTGACGATCTCTGCCATCCTTTCAACTTGTCCCCACCAAAACTCCGCCAACGTGGGATTGCCGTAGCAGACATCGGCGCCATCTTGCTCATTCTGGATCGTGAAGCCCATCACCGCCGGGTGCTGCCCCATTTGCGCAACGGTTTCGCGCAGCACGTTCGTCCAGTAATCTTTCTCAGCCTGGGACGCCTTGTCGTACTGGTTCTTCCAAAACATGGTGGCGGGTAATGGAATGCCAACGAGAACATACTTCGAGAACCGATCAGTGATAGGGGCACTTTCGTTGTAGCACGCATCGAGAAAGGCTTGGTGAGTAAACAGTTGGCCACGATTCCACGGCACCGGGAAGGTTCCGTCCGAATTCAGTTGTCTGGATAGCGAACAGTAGATGCGAATTGCGTCGATCATCCCGTTACGGCTTCCATGCAGGCCATTTTGCCAAAAATCCCTCTTCCGAAGCGCCTCCCATCCGGTTATTGAACCGAAATTGTCCCAATACCAATCCCCAAGCGCGGGGGCATACTTGTTGGAACCGTTGATCGGCGCTGGGGAATAGCACACGCCCCGGATGTTCATCGGCTGAGGCGCTCTGCCATTCAATGACATTCGCAAGAATGCGGCCTTGCTGCCCGGCTCGACCGTGCAGGTCCACTTCGTTTTATCGCTCACGACACTCCCTATTATGGAATCGAGTACAAATCTTACGGGTCTATCTTAAAGTGATCAGTAAAGACAAAATGTAATTTTTTTCATCCAAATAGAAACAAGTGAACTTATCTGACCTAAATCGTAACGAAGCTACCTCTTATTTCTGTAAATGCTGATACCACATCCGATAATGACGCTCGGTTCCCGGGCTTGGCTCGGCGTTCAGGGTTGTGTTTACTCATCGGTTTCTCAAAAAGGATCAAACGATGTCTACGTCCTCCACAGCGTCGACCTACGCGAATGCCGCAAAGGCGAAGTTCAACGCGCTCAAGACGCAATACACCGACGAGGTCACCTTCTGGCGGCTTGGCTATGCGTTCGATACGATCATCGACTACGTCGAGAACATCGACAACACCAGCGCACCCGACGTGGGTGAAATGGAGGTCAGGCAATACCAGACCTCCCTGGCTAAACTCGGTGGATACGACAACGCATGGTTTGACGACTTCGGCTGGTGGACCATCGCCACACAACGGGCGGTTGAGAAGCCCCTTTTTAGAACCCACAGGAATAAGCTGCTTGCGTTCAGGTCCGAATGCTGGAAGCGTTTCACCGATAATGCACCGCAGGTATGGGCTCGACACAAGCCTGGAACCTACGATGGCTATCGCCCGGCAGTCGAGGGCGGCGCATGGAACGAATACTGGCTCGGGACCTCATCGGCCTTTCCCGGCCCGAAGGATGCAGACCCGAGTACAGGGAGCCTGCAAGGGATTCAGAACACAGTCACCAACATGGTCTACCTCACCGCTGCTCAGCGCCTGGGCCTCACCGATCCCGCCGCGAAGACTGCGGCCGAACGAGAATATGTGTTCTTAAGTACATGGCTTTGGTCCCGAGAACCAGGGCCTTGGTCCCAAGAACCAAGGCTTTGGTGGCCGCAAAACACGGCGGGGGCAGCGCTAGTTCGGGAACGAGTAAGCCACCTTTCTGACGGGAAGTCCGCGCCCGGATTCCAAAGCGATTGGGCCTGGACGGGTGATCAGGGTTTGCTTCTCGGCGCGCTCACCGATCGCATCAACCTCGATCCGCAAAAATATCGTGGACTGTTAGACCGGGCCAAAGAGCTTTTGGGCGGCGTGACGACGCTTGTGGACGCCAACGGCATATTAAAAAATTGGAGCAACGAGAATGTTCCCAGCAGCGATACGGCCGACTACAGCACCGGAGCGGGCGTCTTCTGGCGGAATGCGCTTTACGCCTGGAACAAGAACTCGAGTCTGAAAGCCGTACTCTCCGAGCCACGGTATAAGCAGTTCTTGAAAGTCAACGCCGATGCCGCTAAAAACGCGGCACCGACCACAGACTTCAACACACTCGTCAACGAGTTGGCCGTCCTCGTCGCCGCGGCCAGGATACTGGGGTAGTTGGCCCATTTGCCGCTAACGGGCCTGGCGGGTAAAGAAGTCATCGCCATACCCTTACCCATGGCGCGCTACCCAGCACGCGAAACCGCACCGGGAGGTTCGAGAAGCCGACACTCAGGTTTGGCGAAGCAGAATTTCCCAAGAGAGAATACTAACCATGCAGACCAAGAGTGCCGACCGAAACTCAATCAAAAATTCTTTGTTTTTTA
This sequence comes from Candidimonas sp., assembly GCA_004298545.1. GTDB lineage: Bacteria > Pseudomonadota > Gammaproteobacteria > Burkholderiales > Burkholderiaceae_B > SCQX01. The sequence continues at coordinate 24,447 of SCQX01000160.1, forward strand.
ACGAGGTGTCGCTCTCGGCCCTTTGCGTACTGGCGCTGGCCTTGACCTTGGCGGCGCCCGCCCGCGCGTACGAACCGCCCGTGGAAATCGGGGCGACTCCCGCCTCCGACGCCATCAAACTGGCCGACAACGGTCTGAACAAGGCGCTTGCCGCCCTACCCGGGCTCGTCAATGAAACCCTCAAACGCAGCGGCGTGCCGGGAGCGGCGGTCGCCGTCGTACACGGTGGCAAGACCGTTTTCGCCCAAGGCTTTGGCGTGCGCAAAGTGGGCGAACCCGCGCGGGTCGATACCTCGACCGTGTTTCAGATCGCATCGATATCCAAGTCGATCACCGCGTCGGTAATCGCCGTGGAAGTCACGAGAAAAGTGGTGTCGTGGGACGATCCGGTGGCCCGCTACCTTCCCGGGTTCAAGCTCGGCGACCCATACGTCACCACTCACGCAACCATCGGCGACTTTATGGCGCACCGCACTGGCCTGCCCGCCGCCGCAGGCGACGAGCTCGAAGACCTGGGCTTTGATCGAGCACAGATTATCGAGCGCCTGCGCAAGGTTCCGCTCGATGCGTTTCGCGCTTCCTACCACTACGCCAACTTCGGCACCACCATTGCCGCGCAGGCTGTTGCCGCCGCCGCCCACCTGCCTTGGGAGGCCCTCGCGGCACGGGCCCTGTTTGAGCCGCTGGGCATACGCTCCACCAGTGCGCGCCATGCCGATTATCTTGCACACTCGGACCGCGCGGTGTTGCATGCGTTTGAAGGAGGGAAGTTTCAACCGCTCTACGATCGCAACCCGGACGCGCAGGCGCCAGCGGGAGGCGTTTCTTCGAACGTGCTGGATCTGGCCCAGTGGATGAAGTTTCTGCTGACCGGCAACAAGCCCGATGGCACGCCCCTCGCCTCGCCCGCGTCTCTTCTTGCCGCGCTCAGCCCGCATTCCTTTAGCAGCCAGCCCGGCACGCTTTCCGATCGGCCAGGCTTTTACGGCTATGGTTTTAACGTCGGCATCAACGCCAACGGCCGCACCACGTTCGGCCATTCGGGCGCTTTCCTGCTTGGGGCAGGCACGGCGTTTCAAATTCTTCCGTCGGCTGATCTGGGCATCGTGGTGCTGACCAACGGCGCACCGGTCGGGGTGCCCGAGAGCATCAACGCGAGTTTCATGGACATGGTCCAGTATGGCAAGCCGCTACGCGACTGGTACGCCGCCTACCACGCGAAGATGGCGGGTTTCTTCAAACCCGAAGGCGACCTCGCGGGCAAGACGCCGCCGCCAAATCCGCAGCCGGCCCAGACGCTTAAAGCCTATACAGGCCATTACGAGAACACCTACTTTGGCCCGGCCGACATCACACTCAAGGGCAATAAGCTCATACTGACACTCGGCCCGGCCAAGGAGCGCCTGACCATGGACCACTGGGACGGCGATACCTTCGCGGTAATGCCTCGAACCGAAAACGCGCCCGCTGGATCACGCTCGTCGGTGAAGTTTTTAGTGAAAGGCCACAAAGTAGTGGGCGGCTTCATGGTGAATTACTTGAACCAGAACGGCCTCGCAACATGGAACCGGCCATAGCCATTCGCTGAGGCAGTCCGGACATCAGCAAGGCACGACATCCAAGACACGCCCGAAGCTACCGGATGCTTACGGCTGCGGCCGAAGAGTTCGGCTTCACCCCACACGTTTGCCAGCCTTATCGCGCTCGGACCAAGGACAAGGTCGAACGCTCCAACGGCTATCTAAAGAGTGGCTTCTGCGTACCGCCGTCTGCCTGCCCCTTCTTGGCCGCCCGGTCGAAGTGACCGCGTGTCAGAGGTCGTGGCCCTACCCCGCGGGGTCGGCAGGCACCAACCCATACCGGTCCATGACCGCCATCAGAGCAGCCTTGTCCGGCGGGCCGCCGGCCCCTACCGCGTCGGCCACGTCCTTGAAGTACTGGGCGCCAATGTCCGGAGACATGATGATCAGCGCCCGGGCGGCATCCGGGAACGGATTCGAGAACCCGTGGACCACGCCCTTGGGCGTATGCATGGTTTGCCCGGGAGCGAGGTCGCGTGTTTCGGAGCCGACGGTGTAGCGCAGCGTGCCGTCCAGGACGTAGACGATCTCTTCGTTGTGCCGGTGGCTATGCGGTGGCGGCGTATTCGAGCCGGGGCCGACGGTCAGCTCAAAAATGCCCATGCCCGCATTCTTCGATCCATCGATGAGGTAGCGGATGCTCAGTTGGCCAATGTCGATCTTGACAGTGCTCATGACGGATTCTCCTGGTTGTTTCGGAGGGTGCGTGCCAGTTTCGCGCGCCTTTCCGTCTCCTTCGCGCTGGGCTCGGTCTGCGCAAACGATCCGAGCGGGACATCGCCGGCCGGCACATAGGTGCTCATCACAACGCCGGTAGTCGAGGTTTGCGAGGCGACAAGGCGCAGCGCGCCGGGCTTTGCGCCGGCTTCGAATAGCCGCTTGCCACACCCGAGCACGACGGGAAAAGTCCACACGTTGTACTCGTCGATGAGCGACGCAGCCTGCAGCGCCTGGATCAGGTTGCCGCTGCCAATGATCTGCAGGTCTTGTCCCGCCCCTGCCTTGAGCGCCGCAACCGCCGAGACGACATCGCCACGCAGAAGCGTTGAATTGTTCCAAGATAGCTTCTCCAGCGTGCGCGAGGCGACGTACTTCCTGGTCGCATTGAACGTCCGCGCAATCGGGTCGTCGACCGGCTGGTACGGCCAGTACGCCTCGAAGATCTCATAGGTTCCGCGGCCAAGCACCAGCTCACGGTCCTTGCCGTCGAAGCCGTTCATGGAGCGGCCCATGACTTCGTCCCAGTAGTTGAACGTCCAGCCGCCAAAGGCGAAACCGCCCGTGGGATCCTCCTCTGGGCCGCCCGGCGCCTGCATGACGCCGTCGAGCGAGACGAAGGTAGATGCGATGAGCTTTCTCATGGGCGACTCCGTGAGATGGGAGGATCAAGCACCTCACCATTCTACGCACTTGTCCCTGCCCCAGCGCGGCGCCCGAGCGCCGGCATGTCGCTGAAGGTAACGCCTCAGCCCGTGACGGCGAGCACACCGTGATACGGTAAAGGGGACAGCAAGACCGCCCCCCTCTCAAGATCTCGTCTGAATGCACCACGCCCGGACAGACGCGGCTTCCACTACAGAAGCGACGAGGCGTTGTTCAACACGTAGTCGCAAACCTTCTCCTTCAGGCCGCTCTTGACCTTGTTCAGGTCGAACGACGAGCCATTGCCGCCCGACAATACGCCGCCCAGCCCTTGCTGGTAACCGGCATCCTGCCGCTGCTTCCCCGCACTGGCCAGGCCAAGCTTGCCCAGCAGATTGTCCTTGACGCTCGACGCGTTGGTGCCGCCCAGGTATTTGTTCTTGATGCAGTACTGCAAGACCCCCGCCGCATTGCCAGCCGTGTCGCTGCTGATGCCGGGCAACCCCAGTGCGGAGCCCGATCCCCCGGCGCCACCCAACACGCCGCCCAGACCGGAAGCCGGCTGCGACGCGGGCGCGCCGCCTCCCAGGTTTTTTTCCGCCTGGTTCCTGATGCTGTCCATCAGGCCCGAAGACCATGCGGGCGCGGCGAGACAAACCGACAATGCCGCCGCCAGCAACACCGTATGCAATGCTTCCTTATCCATGCGTTCACCTCTCCAGATTCGGCGGAATAGGCTCAGAACTTCTGCCCTTCCAGTCCGATAGACGAAAAAACTATTCATCAACGCGAAACAGCGCAACGTCCCGCTTCAGGGCCGCCGCGTCGGCATCTGTCAGGAACAGGTGGCTGGAACCCGCGCGATCATTGCCGGCAATGATCTGCTGCAGCCACTGGGCCGCTTCGACGGCCTGCGGATAGGGAAGCAGGCGATGGGCGGACAAGCTGACATTGGCCTGCGCAAGCGCCGACGTGAAGAGCTCGCCCCACCAGCCGACCGAAACCCGCGACTCCGCCTCGGGATCCACTGCATCATCCACCGAACGCTTGAAAATGGCCACGGCCGCGCTGATGACGTTCCATGGAATTTTTCGCGGCGCTCGCGCGTCTCTCAGCACGCGCGCCGGGGGTTGCAGCACAATGCCCGCCCATCCCAGGAAGTCGAGACCGTTCATCGGCGGGTGCAAGTCTACCCGCGCCCGCGGCAGCGAAAACTCCGCGCGCGGACTGTTCGACCCGGGCGCCGCAACCCCTCGCTGCGCGTGTATCAGCACCGGACAACCAATCAATAGATGCGGGTAGCACGTGAGGAGGTCGGCAAACAGCGTGCGCAATCGCGGCGGCGCACCCCCGGCGTCGTCCGCCAGCAGCGACTGAAGGCCGTCGCAATCCGCCTTTGCAAGCCACCGTGACGCGATATCGACGGCCTCTTCGATTCTTCCGGACCGGATACGCGCCTCGATATCCATGCGGAGTTCATGAATGCTGCGCATGACGCCCCTCCATCTTCAGGATCTCGAACCTTGCGCGGAAATCCCGCCATGTACTTCACTTCGCGGGACCCGCTTTGCTCAGTGTAGCCGCAGTGACTCCGTACCGGTGCGGCGATGCACGTAAAGTTTTCCACACACTCGCTGTCGACAACAAGCGCCGAACGCGCCCGCAAGGTTACTGCGGTCGCCCCCCGGGCCATCCACCCGTACCTCTCCACCCTGCGTTCGCGTTCAGGTGCATTCACATTCTGCAAGGAATCACGTAGTCTATCGGGACATGCCCAAGGAGGCTCATCATGCAACTCGCCCGTTTCCTGCTCATCCCGCTGGCCATGCTCGGCACTTCACCGGCCCTTGCGGCAATGGTCGCCAAACCCATCACCTGGACCCTGGGCGGTACACAGTTCACGAGCATGCTCGTCTACGACAACGCCACGCGAGCCAGGCGGCCGGGCCTCGTCATGGTGCCCAACTGGACCGGCGTCAACGACATCGCCATCGCAAAGGCCAAGCGCATCGCCGGCCACGATTACGTCATCCTGCTCACCGACATGTACGGCGAAAAGATCCGCCCCCGGAATACGGCGGAAGCCCAGGCTGCCGTCAAGCCGCTCTACGCCGACCGTGGGCTGATGCGCGCCCGCATTCGCAAGGCGTTCGAAGAACTCCGCGCCCAGGCCGCACAGGCACCCATCGATTCCACGCGTCTGGCCGCCATCGGCTTCTGCTTCGGCGGCGCCGCCGTGCTGGATCTGGCGCGCAGCGGCGCCGACGCCAAGGCCGTCATTTCCTTTCACGGTGACCTGAGCACCGACAACCCCGCACTTGCCAAAAACATCAAGGCACGCGTGCTGGCCATCAACGGCGCCGACGACACCAGCACCATGCCCGGCGTGCCGAAATTCACGGAAGAAATGCGCCAGGATCCCGCCGACTGGCAGTTCGTCGAAATTGGCCACGCGGCACATTGCTTCACCGAAACCGAAGCAACTGCCAAGACCGGGAATTGCCGCTACGACGCCAAGGCCGCCGCGCAGTCATACCGGATGATGCGGAACTGGCTGCGGGAGAGTTTCGGGGAAGCCGAACAACGGTAGCGCGGCGTAAGCGTTCGCGGAAGCCAACCGATGGCAACGACACTCGCTCATCCCTTTTCGGGGGCCTCGATGCCAAGCCGTGCGGCGATGCCGCGCGCGGTGGCTTCGCGCCTGGCGGTGAGATCCGCCGAGGCGGCGCGAACCGCAGCCAGCACCTCGGCGGGTGCCGTGTCGGGCGTGCCGCTGTCGAAGGGTGGTTCGGGCGCGTAGGCCATGTAGAGCTGGATGCGTTGCGCCAGCGCGTCGCCATACATGCCCGCCGCAAGCCGCAGCGCCCCGTCGATGCCCGCCGTGACGCCCGCCGTGAAGACCCAGTTGCCGTCGATGACCACCCGCTCGTCCACGGGCACGGCCCCGAACAACGGCAGCAGGTGAAACGAATTCCAGTGCGTCGTCGCGCGGCGCCCGCGCAGCAGCCCCGCCGCACCAAGCAGCAGCGCTCCGGTGCAGACGGACAGTACCCTGTGCGCGCCCCCTGCCTGCGCGCGCAGCCACTCGAGCACGACTTCATCGTGCATGAGCGCCTGCTGCCCCGGGCCGCCCGGCACGTGCAGGATGTCGAGCCGCGGCGCGTCGCCCAGTGCCGCGTCGGGCATGATGCGCAGGCCCCGCGTGTCGCGCACGGGGTTCACCGTGCGCGCGTACAGCTTGTGGACAGCGCCTGGCAGTCGCGAAAGCACTTCGAACGGACCGGTGAGGTCGATCTGGTCGAGGTCGTCGAATACGAGGGATCCGACGGCGAGTTGGGGGTCGTGTGGCATGAATCAGTCTCCGTCAATCAACGCGGACCAGTGTGGCGCCGCGCTCGAGTGCCGCCGCATCCAGTGTAGCCGCAGCCCGTCCGCCGACGCATCGGCGGACGGGCCGGGCCGGGAACAGGGCCATCCGCGAGGGACCAGCCGGATTCCCGCGCGCTGGCTACTTGCCGACCACCAGGCGGTCGCTCTTCATCAGCGCCCACTGGCGCTCATACTCCATGATCTTGGCGACGCTGTCCACGAAGGCATCGTCGTAGCCGAAACGATGCAGAAGATGGAACCCGGTTTCCAGACCCGACGAGATACCGCCGGCGGTGATGACACGCCCGGTGTCGACGACCCGATGGCGGTCGATCTGACACTTGGGCGCAATCTTGGCCAGGCGGTCGATGGGCACCAGCTTTTCGGACGGATCGCCATTCTTGCGGCTGGTACCCTTGATACCGTCGAGAATTCCGGCCGCGCCGTAGATCCACGCGCCCGTGCAGACACTGACCAGCAGGGTCTTCTCCGGCAGCCCACGAACGAAACCGAGCAACCGGCCATTGTGCATTTCCCGGCGGGTGCCGATACCGCCCGGAATCAGGAATGCGTCCATGTCGGGGTGATCATCCAACGCATAACGCGGCGTCACCTTGAAGCCGGCGGTGCCTTCCACCGACACGGCGGTATCGCCGACCAAAAACGGTTCCAGCTCCGGATCGAGACGCTGCGCAACCGCGAACACACCGAACGGCGCGGTGAAGTCGACGACTTCCACGCCCTCGAACACATAGACACCCAAACGCTTACCCACTACATTCTCCTTTCCGCCCCACCCGGGGCGCAACTGATTCAACTTAAGCGTCACTAATGTATACTTGCATTAGCATCATGTCTACCGGCGTGAACACACACAGCCAACGAACGCGACGATGAACACGTCCCCCGACTTTCCACTTCTTGGCGAACCACTCGCGCTGGACTTGGCCAACACACGGATTTGCCGCCAGGGAACTGTCGTCGATCTGCTGCGCAACGCGTCGGGCCTGACGTCCTGGCTGCGCGCCGAGCGCGAGCGCCTGGTGTGGCGCGGGCGCGCCACGGCAGAAGACTTCACGGCCGTCGCCACACTGCGCGACACCATCGACGCGTTGCTGCACGCGAAATGCGCATCCGCGACCACGCCGCAAGCCGCAGTCGATGCGCTGAATCGCATCCTCACGAAGCCGGTACCCGATCAATATCTCACCTGGAACGCCGCGGGCCCGAAGCGGGCGATGGCATCGGGTTCGTCCGCGGTGCGCCGGCAACTGCTGCTGCACACCCTGGCATGCGACGCACTGGAGGTACTGACCGGGCGTGACGCCCCCCGGCTGCGCAAATGCCGGCAACCCGGCTGCCGACTGCTTTTCATTGCGCACAACCCGCGCCGGCTCTGGTGCTCTGGCACCAGCTGCGGCAACCGCGCGCGCGTCGCCCGGCACTATCGGCAGTCCCACCCAGGGTAGCGGCGAACAAGCCGATTTGGCCGACGGGCACGGCGCGAAAACAAAATTTTTTAGCGTGTCAAGATTTGCAACAGAACGGCACCCGCGGACACGCGTGAAGTGCTAGAGTGGCGCCATCGTCATGACCAAGAGTTATCCCACGCAATGAAGAACGTTTTCCTGGCTGCGGTTCTGATGGCGGCGGCCTTCCCCGTGGCGGCCCAAGTGGGCGTGTCGATCAGCGTCGGCGAGCCCGGCTTCTACGGCCAGATCGACATCGGCGGCGCACCGCCCCCGCAGCTCGTTTATCCACAGCCCGTCATCATTGCGCCCGCGCCACAATACGTCGGCGTGCCGCCGATTTATTTGCGAGTACCGCCCGGTTATGCCAGACACTGGCGCGACCACTGCGCTCAATACCGCGCCTGCGGCCGGCCGGTGTACTTCGTGCGCAACGACTGGTATGAGAACCACTACGTCCCGTACTACCGCGGCCGGCACGGGTCCCCGCACTACGAGAACCGTGGGCGCGGACACGAAGAACACGCTGACCGCCGCGGCGAGCATCACGGTGACCACGGAAACCATGGGGGCCACGGAGACCACGACCGGGATTGGCACGGGCGTTAAGCCTCGCGCGAACGATCCCGGGGTTTGCTATGGCAACCTGGCGCTAGGCATCGGGGCGGGCGCACGGCCGGTTTCAACGGCTACTGGCGGCCGCCTATGACGCGCGAGCGGCCGGCCAGTGACCCGAAAACCGCCATGACGACCGCCAGCGCAACGCCAATGTACAGGGTAAGTGTCCAGCTTCCCGTTACTTCATGCAGCCGGCCGGCCAGCGTTGGCCCCGAAGCGGCAAGCAAGTAGCCCACGCACTGCGCCATGCCCGAGAGTGCCGCCGCCTGGTGGGCATTGTGGGTGCGCAGACCCATGAACATCAGCGCCAGCAGCACCCCGCCCCCCGAGCCAAA
>SCQX01000161.1 GCA_004298545.1 Candidimonas sp.
ATTTATATCGCCGGCCTGGTCTTCAAGTGGCTCAAGCGGCAGGGGGGGGTCGCCGCCATCGAGCGCAGGAATGTGGCGAAGGCCGAGGCACTCTATCGCTTCATCGACGAGTCGGGCTTCTACGCCGCGCGTGTGGCGCGGCGCTGGCGCTCGCGCATGAATGTTCCCTTTTTCCTGATCGACGAATCGCTCAACGCGCGGTTCCTGGCGGGGGCTGACGAGGCCGGGCTCAAGCAGCTCAAGGGGCACAGAAGCGTCGGCGGCATGCGCGCATCCATCTACAACGCTATGCCCATGGCGGGCATCGACGCGCTCATCGCCTACATGCGGGAGTTCGAACGACGTCATGGATAAGGCGCTGCAAGCCCGGCTACTGCCGTTGCGCGAACGCATCGACGCTCTGGACGAGCAGATTCTCGATCTGCTCAATCAGCGCGCCCGCGCGGCGCGCGAGGTTGGCCAAGCCAAGCTCGATTTCGACGCGGAAGAACCGATACTCAGGCCCGAGCGGGAAGCGGCCGTCATCCGCCGTCTGCAGGGTCTCAATACCGGGCCGTTCCCGGCGCAGGCCGTCGATGCCGTGTGGAACGAGATCATCTCGACGTGCCGTGGGCTGGAAAGCCGCCTCGTCGTGGCATACCTGGGGCCGCGGGGTTCGTTCTCCGAACAGGCGGCGCTCGAGCATTTCGGCCATGCCGTCGAAAAGCTGCCCTGCAATTCGTTCGACGAGGTTTTTCGCGCGGTGGAAGCGGGCCAGGCCGACGTCGGCATGGTTCCGGTCGAGAATTCCACCGAGGGCGCGGTCAACCGAACGCTCGATCTGCTGCTGAATTCACCGCTCAAGGTGCTGGGCGAGCGGTCCATCGACATCCATCATTGCCTCATGACACGCTCTGGCCGACTCGATGGCGTCAGGCGTGTGATGGCGCATCCGCAGGCGTTGGCACAGTGCCAGGGCTGGTTGGCGCGCAACTGCCCCGCGCTCGCGCGAAGCGCGGCATCGAGCAACGCCGAGGCGGCTCGAGCAGCGTCGCAAGACCCCGAGGTGGCGGCTATTGCCGGTGATGTCGCGGCCCGCGCGTGGGGGCTGCGCGTCATCGCTTCGGGAATTCAGGACGATCCCCAGAACCGCACCCGTTTCCTCGCGGTGGGGCGCATCGAGACGCTGCCCAGCGGCAGCGACAAGACCAGCATCATTCTGGCAGTGCCCAATCGCGCGGGCGCCGTCTACGACATGTTGGCCCCGCTGGCGGCCAACGGCGTTTCCATGACGCGCTTCGAGTCGCGGCCCGCCCGCACGGGGCAGTGGGAATATTATTTTTACGTCGATCTGCTCGGCCATAACCGTGACGAGGCGGTCGAGAAGGCATTGACCGAATTGCAGGGGCAGGTGGCGTTTTTCAAACTACTGGGTTCGTACCCGATCCAGTAGGCGAACAGGGCATAATCCATGACCACCCCCGATTCCAGTCCCGTGTTCGACGTAGCCGGCGGTCGCGGTTGCGACGTTCCCGACTATATTCTCAATATGGCGCCGTATCGGGCGGGGAAACCCATTGAAGAACTCGCGCGGGAATTCGAGCTCGACCCGGCGGGCATCGTTAAACTGGCGTCCAACGAGAATCCGCTGGGGTTGCCGCAGTCTGCGCGGCATGCTGTGGCCGACGCCCTGGCCAGCCTCGCGCGCTATCCCGACTCCAACGGTTACGACCTCAAGGCGGCGCTATCGGCGCATTACGGGGTCGCGGCCAATTGGTTGACACTGGGCAACGGCTCGAACGATTTGCTCGAGCTCGCGTCGCTGGCGCTGCTCGTACCCGGCGCGTCCTGCGTCTACTCGCAATATGCGTTTGCCGTCTACCGGCTGGCGACGCAGGCGCGCGGTGCGCGGCATTTGGTGGTGCCGGCGCGCGACTATGGCCACGATCTCGACGCAATGGCCACCGCCGTCGACGACGATACCCGGCTGATGTACATCGCCAATCCGAACAACCCCACCGGCACTTTTCATCCCGCTGCGCGAATGGAAGCGTTCCTCGACCGCGTGTACCGCGATAGCGGCGAGCGGGTGACGGTAGTCGTCGATGAAGCTTACAACGAATATCTCGATCCCGAATTGCGTTTCGACAGTACACAGTGGGTGAGGCGCTTCCCCAATCTCATCGTCACCCGCACGTTCTCCAAGGCATACGGGCTGGCGGGGCTGCGTGTCGGCTATGCGCTGGCGCAGCCGCGCCTCACCGATCTGCTCAATCGCGTGCGCCAGCCATTCAACGTCAACAGCCTGGCCCAGGCGGGGGCCACGGCGGCGCTTCAGGATTCGGATTTTCTCGAGCAGTCGTATGAGGTGACCAGGGCGGGCAAGAAAATGTTGTGTGGGGCCTTCGACAGGTTGGGCCTGACGTACCTGCCCAGTTACGGAAATTTCGTTCTCGTCAGGGTTGGTGATGCACCCGCCGTCAATCTGGCGCTGCTCAGGCAGGGGGTGATCGTTCGCCCGGTGGGCGGCGACGGTCTGCCCGAATGGTTGCGGGTTTCCGTTGGTCTGGTATCCGAGAATACGCGTTTCATCGAAGCGCTCGCCCATGCCGTCGGGCGGTGATGGCACCGACGGGAGCACCCTTGGAAACTGTTTTCCACATCGATACGCTGGCTGTCGTGGGAGTAGGCCTGATTGGCGGTTCAGTCGCCGCGGCGCTGCGGCGGCACGCGGCGGTGGGAACGGTGCTGGGGGTCGGCCGGCATCCGCAGTCCATTGAGCGGGCGCGGCGGCTGGGCCTGATCGATACTCCCGCCACCCTGGAAGAAGCGGCGGCGCTGGCCGACGTGATCCTGCTGGCAACGCCGGTGGCGGCCACCGAGGCGATACTCACGCAACTTGCCGCGTACTTGCGTCCGCGTACGCTCGTGACCGACGTCGGCAGCACCAAGGCCAATGTGGTGGCGGCGGCGCGTACGGCATTGGGGGCGCGCGCGTCACAGTTTGTTGCCGCGCACCCTATCGCGGGTACGGAGCGCACCGGCCCGGACGCGGCCGACGCGGGTCTGTTCGATGGGCGCGTCGTCGTGCTCACGCCGGGCCGCGAAGCCGACGCGGCAATGCGGGATACGCTGACGCGCCTGTGGGAACGGTGTGGCGCGCGCGTGGTGGTCATGGCTCCCGAGGCGCACGATCGCGCGTTGGCCTCGGTCAGCCATCTGCCCCATTTCCTGGCGGCCGCTTTCATGGCGCAGGTGGCCGGAGCGCCCGATGCGGATCGGCGTCTGGGGCTTGCTGGTACCGGATTCCGTGATTTCACGCGGATCGCGGCCGGTTCACCCGAAGTCTGGCGCGACATTTTTCTGGCGAATCGCGCAGCGGTTCTCGCCGAGCTGGAGGCGTTCAGAACTGAGCTGGGTGGTTTTGCGCGTGCGCTGGAGAACGGGGACGGCCAGGAATTGTTCAATTTTCTGGAACGTGCAGCGGTTGCCCGCCGTTTCTGGGCGGGCAGGAGCGGCTTGTCATGACCGGCGACGCCAGTTTGCGTCTCGACCCCGTGCGCGTTGCGTCTGGGCGGGTGGATTTGCCGGGATCCAAGAGTATCTCCAACCGTGTGCTGCTGCTTGCCGCGCTTGGCACCGGCACGACGACCTTACGCGGCTTGCTCGATTCCGACGACACGCGTGTCATGGTGACCGCGCTGCGCGCGCTTGGCGTATCCGTGGCCTGTCGGGAAGCGGGCTGCGTTCGCGTGGAGGGCGGCGCGCCGTTTTCCACGCGTGGAGCCGAACTCTTCCTGGGTAATGCGGGAACGGCGTTTCGCCCCCTGACCGCAGTGTTGTCGTTGCTGGGAGGGCATTACCGCCTGACGGGTGTTGCGCGAATGCACGAGCGGCCCATCGGCGACCTGGTGGATTCCCTGCGGGAACTGGGCGCCGACATACAGTATCTCGGCACGCCCGGCTATCCACCGCTGGCGATAGGCGAGCGCAAGGCGGCGGCTGGCGATTCGGTGACGGTGCGCGGCTCGGTTTCCAGCCAGTTCCTGACGGCGCTGCTCATGGCGGCGCCGCTTGTCACGGCTGCATCGGGCAAGCCGCTGACCATTCACGTCGACGGTGATCTGATTTCCAAACCGTACATATTGATCACGCTGAATCTGATGGCGCGTTTTGGCGTACGGGTCGCGCGGACGGACTGGCGGCGTTTCACGGTACCCGCGGGTGCCGCCTATGTGTCTCCGGGAACCCTCGTTGTCGAGGGCGATGCGTCGACCGCGTCCTACTTCATGGCGCTGGGCGCCATTGGTGGCGGGCCGGTACACATTCATGGGGTCGGGACCGACAGCATCCAGGGTGATGCGGCGTTTGCCGACACGGTGGAAGCCATGGGCGCGCGCGTCGAGCGTCTGGCGAGCTCAATGACCGTGAGCGGTGTGCGCGTTGCCGCGGGCGCGCGGTTGCGGGCGTTCGACACGGATTTCAATCTGATTCCCGATGCGGCCATGACCGCGGCGGCGTTGGCCATATTCGCCGATGGGCCGTGTCGCCTGCGCAATATCGGCAGCTGGCGGGTGAAAGAAACCGATCGTATCCACGCCATGCGCACCGAGTTGACCAAACTGGGCGCGCACGTGGAATCGGGCGCCGACTGGCTGCGCGTGCATCCCATCGAGCCGGGCGCCTGGCGGGAAGCGGCCATCCAGACTTACGACGACCACCGTATCGCCATGTGCTTCGCATTGGCGTCGTTCGGTCCGGTACCGGTGGTCATCCATGACCCCGGCTGTGTCCGGAAGACTTTTCCCGACTACTTCACCGTTTTCCGAAGGCTGGTGCAATGACGAACCTGGCGGGGGCGCCATCCGTCATCGCCATCGATGGCTCGACCGCGCCGGGCGATGGGGCGGGGATGCCGCCGGTCATCACCATCGATGGCCCGACCGCTTCGGGCAAGGGTACTGTGGCGGCGCGCGTTGCGCGGGAATTGGGTTGGCATGTTCTCGACAGTGGCGCCTTGTATCGGCTGACGGCGTTGTCGATGGAAAAACGTGGGATCGGCGTCGACGACGTGGCGGCGGTCGCCGCGGCGGCGCGCGATCTTGCCGTGGATTTCTCCGGCGATCGGGTGTGGATGGATGGTGACGACGTTTCCGTTGCCATCCGTCAAGAGCGCATTGGCGCGCTGGCGTCGCGCGTTGCGGCCATGCCGCCGGTGCGCGACGCCTTGCTGGCGCGGCAACGGCGCTTTTGCCGTCTGCCCGGGCTGGTGGCCGATGGGCGCGACATGGGCACTGTCGTGTTCCCCGCCGCGCGGCTCAAGGTTTTTCTCATTGCGGACGTGGAATCACGTGCGCAGAGGCGTTGTAAGCAGTTGAAGGCAAAGGGGATTTCTGCTAATCTACCGAGCCTGCTGGAAGATATGCGCGCACGCGATGCGCGTGATCGCAGTCGGGAGGTCGCGCCGCTTGTAGCGGCGGCTGATGCCCGGACGATCGATTCATCCAACCTGAGTGTCGATGAAACGGTCAATGCTGTGCTCGACCTATGGTCGAGTCTGGGTGCCCAGGGCGGCGCGGCGGCAAGATAGCCTGTTGCCGCGCCCATGCTTGTCTGTTTATTTTGTCTATTTTTGTCTATGTTTGTTCAATTTATTCAGTCAGGCCCGGGGTTTCTTTTCACTCCACCGACGGCGGCCATCCGCTTCGGTGTGTTATTTGAACAGCCTTCATGGCTAATGGATCACTGTTAATGTCCACCGTCCCAACCGAAGCCGCGACCAGCGGCGAATCGTTCGCCGACCTGTTTGCCGAAAGCGTCAAGAGCCAGGACATGAAGTCCGGCGAGGTCATTTCCGCTGAAGTCGTGCGCATCGATCACAATTTCGTCGTCGTGAACGCGGGTCTCAAATCCGAGGCGCTCATCCCGATCGACGAATTTCTCAACGATCAGGGTGAAGTTGAAGTCAAAGCGGGCGATTTCGTCTCCGTCGCCATCGATTCACTGGAAAATGGCTACGGCGACACCATACTCTCGCGCGATCGCGCGAAGCGTTTGTCGGCGTGGTTGCAGCTCGAGAAAGCGCTCGAATCGGGCGATCTCGTCAGCGGAACGATCACCGGCAAGGTCAAGGGCGGTCTGACCGTCATGACGAACGGCATCCGGGCGTTCCTGCCGGGCTCACTCGTCGATCTGCGGCCTGTGAAGGATACGACACCGTACGAGGGAAAAACCACTGAATTCAAGGTCATCAAGCTCGACCGCAAACGCAACAACGTCGTTCTGTCGCGCCGCGCCGTGCTTGAAGCCAGCATGGGCGAGGAACGCCAGAAGCTGCTCGAAACCCTGGCCGAGGGTGTCATCGTCAAGGGCGTGGTCAAGAACATCACCGATTACGGCGCGTTCATCGATCTGGGCGGTATCGACGGTCTGCTGCACATTACCGACATGGCGTGGCGCCGGGTGCGGCATCCATCGGAAGTACTGCAGGTCGGCCAGGACATCGAAGCGAAAGTTCTCAAGTTCGATCAGGAAAAGTGCCGCGTTTCGCTGGGCGTCAAGCAGCTGGGCGAAGATCCATGGATCGGCCTTGCGCGCCGTTACCCGCAGGGAACCCGCTTGTTCGGCAAGGTCACCAATCTGACCGATTACGGTGCTTTCGTCGAAGTCGAAGATGGCATCGAAGGGCTGGTGCACGTATCCGAGATGGACTGGACCAACAAGAATGTGGACCCCCGCAAGGTAGTCACCCTGGGCGAGGAAGTCGAAGTGATGGTTCTCGAAATCGACGAAGATCGTCGCCGCATTTCGTTGGGCATGAAGCAGTGCCGGCCCAATCCCTGGGAAGAGTTCGCCACCAACTTCAAGCGTGGTGACAAGGTGCGCGGCGCCATCAAATCCATCACCGATTTCGGCGTGTTCGTGGGTTTGCCGGGGGGCATCGACGGGCTGGTTCATCTCTCCGATCTGTCGTGGACCGAATCGGGTGAAGAGGCCGTGCGCACTTACAAGAAGGGCGACGAACTCGATGCCGTGGTGCTGGGCATCGATACTGAAAAAGAGCGTATTTCACTGGGCATCAAGCAACTGGAGGGCGATCCCTTCAACAATTTCGTGGCCACGTATGAAAAGGGCGCGGTCGTTCCGGGCACCATCAAATCGGTCGAGGCAAGGGGTGCGGTCGTCACGCTGTCCGTCGATGTCGACGGTTACCTGCGCGCGTCTGAAATTTCCAGCGGTCGTGTCGAGGATGCCACTACGGTGCTCAAGGCGGGCGAAAGTGTCGAAGCCATGATCATCAATATCGACCGCAAGTCGCGTTCGATCCAGCTGTCGATCAAGGCGCGCGAAAACGCCGACGCGGCCGAAACCATTCAGCGCATGTCGGCCGCCAGCGCGTCGTCGGGCACGACCAACCTGGGCGCTCTGCTCAAGGCCAAGCTCGATCAGCAGCGCGACGATGGTTGAACTGGCGTGACTAAGTCCGAGCTGATAGCGATTCTCGCCAGTCGTTATCCCCAGTTGGCGGCGCGGGATACGGATTACGCCGTGAAGACGGTTCTCGATGCGATGACGCAGGCGTTGGCCGAGGGTCAACGCATCGAGATCCGTGGATTCGGCAGTTTTTCCCTGTCGACGCGTTCGCCGCGTGTGGGCCGCAATCCGAAATCGGGCGAAACCGTGCTCGTGCCAGGCAAGCTGGTTCCTCATTTCAAGGCGGGCAAAGAATTGCGCGAGCGGGTCGATTCCGCGTACGAGGCCGAACTCGGAGCGCCCGGCCAGTCACTGTTTTCGGTAGGCTGACTGTTCCGCGCGCGCTTCGCTGAATGTGCCTGTGAGCCGCGGCGCGGGTAGCCTGTACAGGATTACCCGTACAATAAAAAGCTTGCCCTATGCTGGAGTACTTGCCATGCGTCTACTCGCCTGGATACTCAGACTGATCGTGTTTGTGCTGGTGCTGATGTTCGCCATGAACAACACGGCGTCGGTCGACGTCAATTTCTATGCCGGTCATGCCATTGCCGGCGTACCCCTGATCGTCGTCATGCTGGTCATGTTCATTATCGGCGTGGTTCTTGGGCTGCTGGTGACTTTGCCAGCCGTGCTGCGGCGGCGCCGCGAGGCCAGGAAGTTGCGCCGTGATCTGGCGCGTTTGCAAGAACAGGTGCGCCATGCGGCGGCCGTGATACCGTCGGACGCGGTCACGCCCGAAGCCATGGCGCCGCTTGCGCCGCTCTGACGATTGACGCCAAAAGGATTCCTCCGTGGATTTCGAGCCTTGGTGGCTGATTTTCGTGCCACTGCTGTTCGCCCTGGGCTGGATAGCGGCGCGCGTGGATGTGCGCCAGATGGTGTCGGAAACGCGTAATTTGCCGGACTCCTATTTCAAGGGTTTGAATTTTCTGCTCAATGAAGAGCCCGATCGCGCGATCGACGCGTTCGTGGAAGTGGCCAAGCTCGACCCCGAAACGACCGAGCTGCATTTCGCCCTGGGCAGTCTGTTTCGTCGGCGTGGTGAAATGGAACGGGCAATCCGGGTGCACCAGAGTTTGCTGGCGCGAGCCGATCTGCCGCAGGTCGATCGCGAAAACGCGCAGCATGAGTTGGCGCAGGATTTCCTCAAGGCGGGCATGCTCGATCGCGCGGAGGATGCGTTCGACGCCATTCAAAGCGCCCGTTTCGCGGTTCCGGCCGTGCGCGCGCTGATTCATATCTACGAATCCGAGCACGATTGGCCACGGGCGATCGAGGCGGTGAAGCGGCTGCGGGCCCTGGTCGACGAACCGGTGCCACAATTGGTTCATTATCAGTGCGAGCGCGCGCAGGCGGCGCTGGACAAATCTGATCTTCCGGCCGCCGAAGCCGCCCTCGACGAGGCCGACAACGCCCTGCGCCTGTTGCGCGGCCAGGGGGGCAGTCAGGCGTCGGAAGCGCGCGTCGCCATACTGAAGGCCGCGCTTGCGCGACTGCAGGGTACCCCGGGGAAGGAACTGGCCCACCTCGAGTCGGTGTTGACCATTGCGCCCGAGTTCGGCGGTCTGGTGGCCGCCGAACTGCTTGCCTGCCACCGGCGCGAGGGCAGCGAAGAACAGGGGCTCGCCACACTCAGGGAATACTATCAGCACTATCCGTCGCTCGATGTGTTCAAAGTTGTCTTTGAAGGACTGAGGGCGCGGCGAGGGTACGATCCGGCGTGGGAATTCGCGCGCGCCGCGCTGCGCGCCCACCCGTCGCTGCTCGGACTCGACCGCCTGCTCGAAGCCGAACTTGCCAGCGGCGATTCCTCCGGAAAGGCCGGCATTGCGCCAGGCGCCGATCTCGGGTTGCTGCGCACGCTCATTCACAAGCATATTCAGCGCCTCGATCGCTATTCATGTCGTGTGTGCGGCTTCGAGGCCCGGCATTTCTACTGGCAATGCCCGGGGTGCAATTCCTGGGAAACCTACGAACCCCGCCGCATCGAGGAATTGAAATGACTGTTTTCCCGTTGGATGCCGTCAGGCGCCAGCACATACTGGTGGTTGGCGACGTCATGCTCGACCGTTACTGGTTTGGCGAGGTCGACCGGATCTCTCCCGAGGCGCCGGTGCCCGTCGTGCGGATCGCCCGGCGTGAGGATCGTCTGGGAGGTGCCGCCAACGTGGCGCGCAACGCCGCGGCTCTGGGCGCGCGGGTGACGCTGGTGGGCGTGGTGGGGGCCGATGAGGCGGGGCGCCGGGTGCGGGAACTGGTGCGCGACGCGGGAATCGCCGAGCGGCTGGTCGACGATGGCATTTCGCCGACCACACTCAAGATGCGGGTGCTGGGGCGCCAGCAGCAGCTGCTGCGCGTCGATTTCGAAGAGGGGCCGAGTGAGGCCAGCCTGAGCGCGATGAGCGATTGGGTTGCGGATCTCATCCCCGCGCACGATGTCGTCGTACTCTCCGATTATGCCAAGGGGACGCTCCGCCATATCGAGCAGTTGATCGACGCGGCGCGCGACGCGCACAGGCCGGTGCTGGTCGACCCCAAGGGGAATTTATACCGGCGCTATCGCGGCGCCACCCTGATGACGCCGAATCGTCTTGAAATGCAGGAGGCGGTGGGGCGCTGGGAGACAGAAGCCGAACTCGAGGAGCGGGCCCAGCACCTGCGCGTCGAACTGGGGCTCGAGGCGCTGCTCGTCACCCGGTCCGAGCAGGGCATGACTTTGTTTACCGATGCCGGGCGCCAGCATACCGCCGCGGAAGCGCAGGAAGTGTTCGACGTGTCGGGCGCGGGCGACACCGTGCTGGCCATGCTGGCGGTCGTGCGCGCGGCGGGCTTGCCGTGGTCCGACGCGGTGCCGCTCGCCAACCGCGCGGGCGGCATTGTCGTTGGCAAGCTGGGAACGTCTGTCGTGACACCGGAGGAACTATCGTGATCGTTGTGACCGGAGGCGCCGGTTTCATCGGCAGCAACCTGGTGCGCGGCCTCAACCGCGCGGGGCAAAGCAACATCCTCGTCGTCGACGACCTCACCGAGGGCGACAAGTTCGTCAATCTGGTTGGGTCGCAGATTGCCGACTATTTGCACAAGGATGACTTCCGCAAGCGTCTGGCGCAGGGGCAATTCACGAATATCGACGCGGTTCTTCATCAGGGAGCCTGTTCCGACACGACCGAGCGTGACGGCCGCTACATGCTGGACAACAACTACCGCGTCAGTCTCGAGCTGTTCCACTATTGCCAGAAGCAGAAAGTGCCGTTCCTGTATGCGTCATCGGCCGCCGTGTACGGCGCGGGGCCAGTCTGCGCGGAGGATCCGGCCAACGAGTCACCGCTGAATGTCTACGGTTATTCGAAATACCTGTTCGATCAGGTCGTGCGCCGCCATTTCGAGACACTGCGCGCCCCGGTGGTCGGGTTGCGCTATTTCAACGTTTATGGACCCAACGAGCAGCACAAGGGGCGTATGGCGTCGGTGGCCTGGCACAACATGAAGCAGTTTCGCGCCGATGGCTTCGTGCGTCTGTTTGGCGGCTGGGACGGTTACGCCAATGGCGGCCAGCAGCGCGACTTTGTTTCGGTCGACGATGTCGTCGACGTCAATTTGTTCTTCCTCGGCCGCGCGCAGTCGGGAATATTCAATTGTGGCACGGGGCGTGCCCAGCCGTTCAACGACATCGCCAGCACGGTGGTCAACACGATGCGCGCCCGTGCGGGCGAGGCCGAGCTGCCGCTGGCCCGTCTGGTCGAGCAGGGCCTGATTCGCTACGTGCCTTTCCCGGATGACCTGAAGGGGCGGTACCAGAGCCATACGCAGGCCGATCTGGCGCAACTGCGCAAGGCGGGGTACGGCGCGCCGTTTCGCGATGTGCAAACGGGCGTCGCGGAATATGCGGACCGCGTGGCGGGAGCGGGGCGCGTTTGAACGCGGCCGTATCAATACCGTAGCTGTACGAGTGGGCGCGATTGTCGCGTGGCGCTGTGGCGTGTGACCGTATTCGGGGATGATGGGTCGTGGGGTAACGGATGCCCCGCATTTTCTCTCGGAGACCGCTCATGAACCCATTCCTTGAATCCACCGTGGCGACCTCGTCACCCGGTGTGTCGGCCGAATCGAACCAGCGGGAGGCACGCCCATGGCGCAGAAAAAACCAGACGCGACGGCGCGTTGTTCGAATGCTTGGGTGCGCGGCCCTGGGGCTTGCGGGCCACTTGCTGGCAAGTGGCCCCGCGTTGGCCCTCGATGTCAACGCCGCCACTGAGGCCCAACTCAAGTCGGTTCGCGGCATCGGCCCGAAAACCGCGCGCCTCATCGTCGAAGAACGCATGCGCGGCGGGAACTACGATTCCATCGATGATCTGGCCGAACGCGTCAAGGGCATCGGTTCCAAGAAGGCCGCGACGCTGCGGGCCGGGGGGCTCGTCACCCAGGATACCGGCGAGTCCGCGCATCGCCGGGCGGACGGCGCGGCAGCAGGCCGTACGCCGGTGAAAACCCCGCGCCCAGGGGGGCGACCCACGCCGAATCGCTGACGGGGCCGAAGCCGACGGGCGGCGCGCGCACAGGCTTCGGTGTATGATTTTTCGCATGAAAACCTACCCTACCATCGAAGACACCATCGGCAATACGCCGCTGGTGCGCTTGCAGCGAATTCCGGGCGAGTTCGGCGCGCCGCGTGCCAATGTGGTCCTGGCCAAGCTCGAAGGCAACAATCCAGCCGGCTCAGTCAAAGATCGCGCCGCCACGTGGATGATACGCGGCGCGGAAGCGCGTGGCGAGATCAAGCCGGGCGACACCCTCATCGAGGCTACCAGCGGCAATACCGGGATTGCGCTGGCCATGGCCGCCGCCATTCGCGGCTACAAGATGATACTCATCATGCCCGACAATCTGTCCAGCGAGCGACGGGCGGCGATGACGGCTTATGGCGCCGAACTCATACTCACGGCGGCCGGCCAGGGTGGCATGGAATACGCGCGCGATCTGGCCGCCAGAATGCAGGCCGACGGAAAGGGGCGGGTGCTGGATCAGTTTGCCAACGACGACAATCCGCGGGCGCACGTGGAAACCACGGGTCCGGAATTGTGGCGGCAGACCGACGGTGAAATCACGCACTTCGTCAGCGCCATGGGAACGACCGGCACCATCATGGGGGTGGGCGCTTATTTGCGCACGCGCAATCCGGCCGTCCGAATCGTCGGCGCGCAGCCCGCACCCGGCGCGCACATTCCGGGCATACGCAAGTGGTCCGAGAACTATCAGCCGCGTATCTACAAACCCGATCAGGTCGATGAGTTCGTGCTCGTCGAACAAACCGAGGCCGAGCAAATGGCGCGGCGGCTGGCGGCCGAGGAAGGCATATTCGGCGGCATTTCATCGGCCGGGGCAATGGTCGCGGCCCTGCGCGTGGCGGCGCGGGTCGAGCACGCCACAATAGCCTTCATCGTGTGTGACCGCGGCGACCGTTATCTGTCAACGGGCGTGTTCAACCCAAGTTAGCGTTCATCGGTTGGGGCCACCGTAACCCATGCGGTCGGCAATGGCTTGGGCCAGGTCGGCCACCGATGCGGCGTAGAAGTAGCTATGGTTGTACTGCGTGATGGCGAAGAAATTCGGCGTGGCCACGCGGTACTCGTCAAGGTTGCGCGGTTCGTCGACGAGGTCGACGACGCCCAGCGGGTAAGCAGTCCACTTTCCGGGCGTAGCATACTCGCGAACTCGTGCGCCCGCCGCTTGCAGCCGTTGCCAGTCGCGGTCGGGTTGCAGGCCTGTCGTGGCCAGCGCACCGGCGTCGCCGGGCAGCTCCACCGGCGCGAATACGGGCAGGCCCTGAATCCACCCATGCTGGCGCAGGTAGTTCGCCACGGAGGCAATGGCATCGGCTGGCTCGGTGCGCACGTCGATGATGCCGTCGTGGTTGCCGTCGACCGCGTAGCGCATCAGGCTGCTGGGCATGAATTGCGGCAAGCCGATAGCACCGGCGTACGAGCCCGTGAGCGTGCGCGCGTCAACCTTTTTTTCACGGTCGAGTTCGATGAGATCGGCCAGCTGGTTGCGGAACATGGCGCTGCGTTGCGGACGGGCGGTATCGGGGTTGCGGAATCCCAGCGTAGTCAGCACGTCGAGCACCCGGAAATTGCCGGTTTGTCTCCCGTAGACGGTTTCCACCCCGATGATGGCGACGAGAATGGACGGCGGTACGCCGTAGAGGCTGGCGCTGTCGTCCAGAGCCTGTTTGTGGGTTTTCCAGAAACTGATGCCGTCGCGGATGCGTATCGGGTCGACGAAGCGCGCGCGGTAGGTGACCCAACTGCGGCGAATGCGCTCGTGGCTGGGGGTGGTCAGCCGGACGGCGGCTGCGCTGTAGCGTGCATCGCGCAGCAGCGATGACACCGCGGCCAGCGGTATGTCGCGGCGGGCCGAGACCTCGCGCGCGTAGGCCAGTATTTCCGGGCGCAGGTTCCCCGCGGCATCGGTGAAGCCGTCGGTGCTGTCGATCGAGGCGCCAGCCGTGATGGGGCTGGGTGCCATCGCGGGAAGCGGGCCGGCGGGTGCCGCGGTAGCGGTGGGGTGGGGCGGCACGGCGGGATGGCTCGTCGCGCATCCCGTCAGCGCGGCACCGATGGCGGTGATTTCAATGACTTGCAAAATACGGCAGGCTCTGGACATAATCGCCCTTATGGAAACCCTCTATATTACCCATCCGTCCTGCCCGCTGCATGAAATGGGCGACTGGCATCCCGAGTGTCCGGCGCGCCTGACCGCAATCCACGAGCAGCTGGTCGCGGAAGGCCTGCTCGATCATCTGACGCGCGTGCAGGCGATACCGGCGACGCGCGAGCAGGTGCTGCGAATCCACACGGCCGAGTATGTGGATTATTTGGTGGCGCATCAGCCCAAGACCGGCTATTTTCCGCTGGATCCCGACACCAGCATGAATCCACATTCGCTCGACGCCGCATGGGCCGCCGCGGGCGCCGGCGTAACCGCCGTCGACGCAATCATGCGGGGGCGGGCCGGCGCGGCGTTCTGCGCGGTGCGTCCCCCGGGCCATCACGCCTGCCGCAGCCATGCGATGGGGTTTTGTTTTTTCAACAATGTGGCCGTGGCGGTCGCCCATGGGCTGCAAACCCACGGGCTGCGGCGTGTCGCCATCATCGATTTCGACGTCCACCACGGCAACGGCACCGAAGAGGCGTTTGCGGGCAATCCCCAGGTGCTGATGTGCAGCTTCTACCAACATCCGTTCTACCCGGGCCGTAGCGGTCCGGCGGCGGACAACATGGTCAATGTGCCGGTCAGCGCGCACACGCAAGGCGCGGAGATTCGCCGAATCGTGACGGACGTCTGGCTGCCGCGGTTGGCGCAGTTCGCGCCGGAATTCATTTTCGTGTCCGCCGGATTCGATGCGCATCGCGACGATGATCTGGCCCAGCTCGATCTGCTGGAAGACGATTACGACTGGCTGACTCGCCAGGTGGTGGCGCAGGCCGACGCGTCCGCGCAGGGGCGCACCGTCAGCCTGCTGGAAGGTGGCTATAACCTGAATGCCTTGGGGCGCAGCGCGGCTGCGCATGTGCGGGCGCTGGCACGGTTGTAGCGCCCGGGCAGGGCGTCATGCGAGCCTGGTGTCCCAGCCATGGCCTCATGCCCGCGGGGGTGTTTGGGTTGGCTCGCGTTGTAGAATTGATCCGTCTCGCCACTTGCAATGGCGCCGTCCCGCGGGCACGGCTGGCGACTTTTTCTTTCTGGTTTTCGGGGGAGCGTCAATGAAGGTATTAGTGCCGGTCAAGCGCGTCGTCGACTTCAATGTCAAAGTGCATGTGAAATCCGATCACAGCGGCGTCGACGTCGCCAATGCGAAGATGTCGATGAATCCATTCGACGAGATCGCAATCGAGGAAGCCGTCCGACTCAAGGAGAAGGGCGTGGCGCAAGAGGTGGTGGCGGTGTCGTGTGGCGTGCAGGCATGCCAGGAGACGCTGCGCACGGCCCTTGCGCTGGGCGCGGATCGTGCGCTGCTGGTGCTTGCCGAGACGGAACTCCAGCCGCTGGCAGTGGCGAAACTGCTGGCGGCCGTGGTGCGGCGCGAGGCGCCGGAACTGGCAATACTGGGCAAGCAGGCCATCGATGACGACGCCAACCAAACCGGTCAGATGCTGGCGGCGCTGCTGGGGTGGGGGCAGGCCACTTTTGCCAGCAAGGTGGAAATCGATAGCGGTGTGGCGCGGGTGACACGTGAAGTCGATGGCGGGCTCGAGACACTCACGGTAAAGTTGCCGGCGGTGATCACCACCGATTTGCGGCTGAACGAGCCGCGTTACGTCACGCTGCCCAATATCATGAAGGCGAAGAAGAAGTCGATTGAATCGCTGACGCCCGAGGCGCTGGGGGTGGACGTGGCGCCGCGGCTCGAGACGCTGGAGGTCGTCGAGCCGGCGCCGCGGTCGGCCGGTGTCATGGTGCCCGATGTGGCCGCGCTGGTGGATAAACTGAAGAATGAAGCGAAGGTGATCTGAAATGACGGTGCTGGTAATCGCGGAACACGACAACAGGCAACTCAGGCTGGCCACGCTCAATACCGTGACGGCCGCGGCCCGCATCGGCGGCGGGGTACACGTGCTGGTGGCTGGTGCCGCGGCGCAGGCGGTGGCCGAACAGGCGGCGCGGGTGGCTGGCGTCGCCAAAGTACTGCTGGCCGATGCACCGCAGTTGGCCGACGGACTGGCCGAGAACATTGCGGCGCAGGTGCTGGCGGTGGCGAACGGCTACAGCCACATTCTGTTCGCGGCCAGTGCGGCGGGCAAGAATGTGGCCCCACGCGTGGCGGCCACGCTCGATGTGGCGCAGATCTCCGAGGTCGTTGCCGTCGTCGCGCCCGACACCTTTCACCGTCCCATCTATGCGGGCAGTGCGATTGCAACGGTGCGGTCGCGCGATGCGGTAAAGGTTCTCACGGTACGCACCACCGCTTTCGACGCGGCGGCCGCCCAGGGCGGTAGCGCCACCATCGAGACGGTGGCCGCCGCGCCCGATGCGGGGCTCTCCGCGTTCGTGACACGCACGGTGGCCAAGAGCGCACGGCCAGAGCTCGCTGGCGCGGCAATCGTCGTCTCGGGGGGGCGCGGTTTGGGTAGCGCAGAGAATTTCAAGCTGCTCGAGACACTGGCCGACAAACTTGGCGCTGCATTGGGGGCTTCGCGCGCAGCGGTCGACGCGGGCTACGCGCCAAACGACTGGCAGGTGGGGCAGACCGGCAAGGTCGTTGCGCCGCGGTTGTATGTTGCCGTGGGTATTTCGGGGGCGATTCAGCATCTGGCGGGCATGAAAGATTCGAAGGTCATCGTGGCGATCAACAAAGATGCCGAGGCGCCGATCTTCGGCGTGGCCGACTACGGTCTGGTAGCCGATCTGTTCACGGCCATCCCCGAGCTGGCCGCAGCCTTGTAGAGGGCTTCGCCGGGTCTGTGGCGCGTATGGTAGCGGGCTGAGGGAGACGTCTCATGGCTTATCGGGTGCCGGCGCGGGATGTGCGCTTCGTTTTCAAAGAACTTGCCGGGCTCGATGAGGTTCTGTCGCTGCCCGGGTTCGAGGACGTTTCCGCGGATTTGATCGACGCCGTCCTGGAAGAGAATGCGCGTTTCGTGGAGCAGGTGGTGGCGCCGCTGAACCGGCGTGGCGACACGGATCCGGCGCGCTGGAACAATGGCGCGGTGGTCACGACCCCTGGTTTTCGCGAGGCGTTCCGACAGTATGCCAACGGCGGTTGGCAAGGTTTGCAGCACGACCCGCGGTGGGGCGGGCAGGGCTTGCCCAAAATGGTGGCTGCGGCGGCCGACGAGTCGATCAACGCAGCCAGTCTGGCGTTTTCATTGTGCCCGCTGTTGACCGACGGCGTCGTGGAAGCGCTTGCGGCCGTGGGTAGCCCGGCGCAGCGCGATCGTTATATTCCCGCCCTGATCGAAGGCCGCTGGACGGGCACCATGAACCTCACCGAGCCGCAGGCAGGCTCCGATCTGGCCCTGGTCGCCACCCGTGCCGCACGCCAGCCCGACGGCACCTATCGTCTATCCGGGCAAAAAATTTTCATTACCTACGGCGAACATGACCTCGCCGAGAACATCATCCATCTCGTGCTGGCGCGCATGCCGGACGCCCCACCCGGTGTCAAGGGTATTTCCTTGTTCATCGTGCCGAAGTTCCTGGTGGATGACGATGGTTCCCTGGGGGCGCGCAACGATGTGTGGTGCGCATCGCTGGAACACAAGCTGGGAATACACGCCAGCCCGACCGCCGTTCTGTTGTACGGCGGCGGCAAGGGGCAGGTGGGTGGCGATGGCGCGGTGGGCTATCTGGTCGGCGAAGCGCATCATGGCCTGGAATACATGTTCGTCATGATGAATGCGGCGCGCTACGCCGTGGGAATCCAGGGCATCGCCGTGTCGGAGCGGGCCTTGCAGAAAGCGCAGGCCTACGCGCATGAGCGTGTCCAGGGGGAAGCCCTTGGCGGGTCGGCCGGTTCGGTGGCCATCATCAATCACCCCGACGTGCAGCGCATGCTGCTGACGATGCGGGCGCTGACGGAAGGTGCGCGCGCGCTGGCCTATGTGGCGGCGGCAGAGCTCGATCGCGCGCACCGACACGCCGATCCGGCCGCGCGGGAGCGCAGCCGCCGGCGCCACGACTATCTGGTTCCCGTGATCAAAGGGTTTTCCACGGAAGTGGCGGTTGAAGTCGCGTCGCTGGGCATTCAAGTGCATGGCGGCGCGGGTTACATCGAAGAAACCGGCGCCGCACAATACTTTCGCGATGCACGCATACTGCCCATTTACGAAGGCACCACCGCCATTCAAGCCAATGACTTCGTTGGCCGCAAGACATTGCGCGATGCGGCCGCGGTGGCGCGTGACTTGATGGCGGCCATGCACGCCACCGCGGCCGAGCTCGCGGCGGCGCACGGCGACGACCACGCAGCCGGTCTGGATTTGATTGGCCGGCAGTTGCGCGCGGCTGTGGACGCCTACGAGCGTGCCACGGAGTTCATGCTGGCGCGCGCGGCGAACAACACGCGCGCTGTTCTCTTTGGCAGTGTGCCCTACCTGATGCTGGCGGGTGTTGCGCTTGCCGGCTGGCAGATGGCACGGGCGGCGCTGGTTTGCGTGCGGCGGCTGCAAGTGGAAGAGGGTGATCCATTCTTGCGCCGCAAATTTGCCACCAGTGTTTTCTATGCCGCGCATGTCTTGCCGCGAACGCAGGCGCTGGCGGCCGCCATCGTAGAGGGCGATG
>SCQX01000162.1 GCA_004298545.1 Candidimonas sp.
ACCTTGGCGGGTGCGAGCGTGTCGCGCAGCGCCTGCTCCACCGCCCACACCGCGCCCATCAGGCGGTGGCGCGCGGGTGGTGCGAGCGCGGTCATTTCCGCCACGTGCGCGCGCCAGATGACCCGCGTGTAACCTGGATGATCGGGGTCGCCCGCATCAATGACTCGCAGCTCTTCGTTGTGCCACAATGTATCTCCATTGTCCTGGCATAGCGGGCAGTGTGCCGGCGGCGTGGATGCGGTTGCGAATGCCGGGGACATGGACGCGACCCGTCAGAAAAACAGCTCGCGCAGCGCCACGCCCGGTTCCGGCGCCCGCATGAAGCTTTCACCGACCAGAAAGGCGCTGACGCTGTGTTCGCGTAAACGCGCCACATCGTCGCGCGTGAGAATGCCGCTTTCCGTAACGACGCGCTTGCCCGCGGGAATTCGCGGCAGCAAGTTCAGGGTGGTGTCGAGCGACGTCTCGAACGAACGCAGATTGCGGTTGTTGATGCCGATCAGCGGTGTGTGCAGCGTGAGGGCGGTATCGAGTTCGCTGGCGTCGTGCACCTCGACCAAGACGTCCATGCCCAGTTCCGTGGCCAGCGATTCGAACTCCCGCAGCTGCTGCGGGCTCAGCACGGCGACGATGAGCAGGATGCAATCGGCGCCGAGCGCGCGCGCATGGATGATCTGGTAGGGGTCGATCATGAAATCCTTGCGCAGCACCGGCAGGGTGCAGGCTGCCCGGGCCTGACGCAGGTAATCGTACGAGCCCTGGAAATACTGCACGTCCGTCAGCACCGATAGGCATGCCGCGCCGTGAGCCGCGTACGACGTGGCAATGTCGGCCGCGTTGAAGTGTTCCCGTATCACGCCGCGCGACGGCGACGCTTTCTTCAGTTCCGCAATGACCGCGGGTTTGCCCTGCTCGATCTTTTCTTCGATGGCGCGGACGAATCCCCGCACGTCCTTGCGGTTGCGCGCTTCGCGCAGCATGTCGGCCTCGCTGCGCATCTGGCGCGCGGCCACGACCTCGGCCTTCTTGGTGTGAACGATTTTGGCAAGGATGTCATTCATGCGGCCACCGCCTGGGTATAAGTGCGGAATTCGTCCAGTTTGGCGCGCGCCGCGCCGCTCGACAGCGTCTCGAACGCCTTGCGCAGCCCCTGCTCGATCGTATCGGCGCCGTTGCCGGCGTAGATGGCAAGGCCTGCGTTGAGGGCCACGATATCGCGCGCGGCGCCGGCTTCGTCATCGAGGGCTCGTAGCACCAGCCGCGCCGATTCGTCGCGGTTATTGACTTTGAGGGAACGGTTCGACACCATGGCCATGCCGAAGTCTTCGGGATGGATTTCGTATTCGCGCACCTTGCCGTCCCGCAGTTCCCCCACCATCGTGGAGGCTCCCAGGGAAGCCTCGTCCATGCCGTCTTTGCCGTGCACGACGAGAACGTGGCGAGACCCGAGGCGCTGCAGTACGCGCACCTGGATGCCAACCAGATCGGGGTGGAATACGCCCATCAACTGGTTGCCGGCGCTTGCCGGGTTGGTCAGCGGACCGAGAATGTTGAAGATCGTACGCACCCCCAATTCCTTGCGGATGGCCGCGACATTCTTCATGGCGCCGTGGTGCGCGGGCGCGAACATGAAACCGATGCCGATGCGTTCGATGCTGTCGGCGACTTGTTCGGGAGTGAGCGTCAGTTTGATGCCCAGCGCTTCGAGCACGTCGGCGCTACCCGAGGCCGAGGAGGCGCTGCGGTTGCCGTGCTTCGCAATTTTGACACCGGCCGCCGCCGCCACGAACATGGCGGCTGTCGAAATATTGAATGTGCGTGATCCATCCCCCCCCGTGCCGCACATGTCGAGCAGGCTGGCGGGGTCGGGTGTGACGACGGGCAAGGCGAACTCACGCATCACTTGCGCCGCGGCCGCGATCTCGCCCACAGTCTCCTTTTTCACGCGCAGCCCCATCAACAGCGCGCTGGCAACCCGCGGCGACATTTCGCCGCGCATCAGCATGCGCATCAGGTACAGCATCTCGTCGTGGAAAATCTCGCGGTGCTCGATGCATCGCGTCAGAGCCTCGGTGGGGGTGATGGGCATTTTGCTTCTTCCGGAAATGTTGGCGCTCTTCAAAGCGCCAGAAAATTGCGCAGCATGTCGTGGCCATGCTCGCTCAGCACGGATTCGGGGTGGAATTGCACGCCGTAGACGGGCAGGGTTTTATGACGCAGCCCCATGATCTCGCCGTCTTCGGATTGGGCGGTGACCTCCAGGCAGTCGGGCAGGGAGCTGCGCTCGACCGCCAGCGAGTGATAGCGGGTCACGCGCAGTGGCGATGGCAGGCCCGTGAATACGTCAGTGCCGGTGTGGGTCACGTTGGAGGTCTTGCCGTGCATGATGCGCATGGCGCGCACCACTTTGCCGCCGTAGGCCGCACCGATTGCCTGGTGGCCCAGGCACACGCCCAGGATGGGTATTTTCCCCGCGTAGCGTTTGATCAGGTCGATGGAGACTCCCGCCTCGGCCGGTGAGCAGGGTCCCGGCGAAATGCAGATGCGCGCCGGCCGCAGCGCGTCGATGTCGTCGAGCGTGATCTGGTCGTTGCGCACGACCTTGACCGCCTCGCCGAGTTCACCGAAGTACTGCACCAGGTTGTAAGTAAACGAATCGTAGTTGTCGATCATCAATAACATGACAAGCTCCTCGGGCGCCGCGCGCGCGAATTCAGATGGGTTCGTCCAGGCCGAATTGCACTTGTTCGGCGGCGCGCAGGACGGCGCGCGCCTTCGCCTCGGTTTCTCCCCACTCTTTTTCCGGATCGGAATCGGCAACGATGCCCGCCGCCGCCTGAACGTACAGCATGCCCTCCTTGACGAGGCCGGTACGAATCGCAATGGCCAGGTCCATCTCGCCGCCGTAGCTCAAGTAGCCGGCTGCGCCGCCGTATATGCCGCGGCGTACGGGTTCGAGTTCATCGATGATCTCCATCGCGCGCACTTTGGGCGTGCCCGTCAGGGTGCCCGCGGGAAATGTGGCGCGCAGCACGTCGAGGTTGCTCATGCCCGGCTTGAGTACCCCCGTCACGTTGGAGACCAGATGCATGACGTGCGAGTAGCGCTCGATGGCCATGGTGTCGGTGACGTGGACGCTGCCGATTTCCGCCACGCGGCCAACGTCGTTGCGCGCCAGGTCGATGAGCATGACATGCTCGGCCCGCTCTTTGGGGTCGGTTGACAGTTCCTGCGCCAATTGCGCGTCTTCGTCGGGTGTGGCGCCGCGCTTGCGGGTGCCGGCGAGCGGACGGATGGTGATGCGGGATTTGTGCTGATCCCCTTCCGTGACGAATTCGCGGCGCACGAGGATTTCCGGTGATGAGCCCACCAGCTGGAATGTGTCGAAATCCCAGTAGTACATATAGGGTGACGGGTTGAGCGACCGCAGGGCGCGGTAGAGCGATAGCGGCGAATCGCGAAATGGCTTGACGATCACCTGGCCGATCTGTACCTGCATGACGTCGCCGGCGGCGATGTATTCCTTGGCTTTGCGTACCGCGGCCAGGTAGTCTTCCTTGCCGAAGTCACGTTGGGCCGTGGTCTGCAGGCTGGCATAGGCGTAGGGAATGACGACCGGCGTGCGCAGCTTCTCGCGCAGGTCGCGCAGGCGGCGCTTGGCAAGCACGTAGGCCTCTGGCTGGTGGGGGTCGGCGTACACCACCAGATAGGTGCGGCCGGCGAGGTTGTCGACGATGACCAGTTCGTCGATCTGCAGCAGCATGATGTCGGGCGTGCCGCCGTCCTGACCCGCCGGAAAGGGTTTGCGCGCCGGCCCGAGGCGCGGTTCCATGTGGCGCACCGTGTCGTAGCCGAAGTACCCCGCCAGCCCGCCCGCGAAGCGCGGCATGCCGGGGCGAAGCGCCACCTTGAAGCGTTTCTGGTATGACGCGATGAACGCCAGCGGATCGCCCTCGTGGCTTTCGACGACGCTGCCGTCGTGGACCACTTCAGTGGTGTTTCCCGACGAGCGGATGAAGGTTTTGGCAGGCAGCCCGATGAACGAATACCGCCCGAAGCGCTCCCCGCCCACCACCGATTCCAGCAGGCAGCTGTTGCGTCCGCCCTCGGGGCCGCTGTGGGCGAGCTTCAGGTAGATGGCCAGCGGCGTGTCGAGGTCGGCATAGGTTTCGGCGATGACGGGGATGCGGTTGTAGCCTTCGACGGCCAGCGCGTTGAATTCGATTTCTGTCATGAAGGACTCGGATTGTCGATGTTTTTCCGGTGGTAGCCGGACAGCAATCAAAAAAGCCCGGCCATTGAGTGGATTCGGGCTTTTGCTGAAAACACCAGCGGCGCGCGTGGACCATGCCTGGCGCGCCGGGAGGGGATCACCGCCACCCGGGACACATGCGCCACCAGCGCCAAGAGGCGCGCGAGCGAAAGTGAGCGGTGGTGGTCACGGCAATGACGGTTCCTGATGTTGCGCCGCCCAGCGCGCGGCGCCTTCGATGGACGGTACTATACCATCGACGGGCAGCGCCCGCACGTCGAGCCCGCCGCGATAGCCGTAGGGGACGGCCAGAACGGTGATGCCTGCCGCGCGCGCGCCCTGGGCGTCATTGATGGAGTCGCCGACGGCGAGCGCTTGGCCGGGTTCGACGCCCAGCAGCGCGCAGGCGTGCAGGAAAGGCATGGGATCGGGTTTGCGGCGAGGGCAGGTGTCGCCGCAGACCAGACATTGGAAGAATTCGTCGAGGCCGACGCGGCGCAGCAGCGGGACGGTGAACTCGGTGGCCTTGTTGGTGACGACGGCCATTTTCAGGCCTTGATCGCGAAATGCGGCCAAACCTTCGATCACCCCAGGGTAGGGGGCTGCCTTGTTCCCGCTTAGTTCCCGGTAGTGGTCGCCAAAGCGCCGCACCGCACGCCGGATTTCATCTGGCGTGAGGCGGCTGCCGGGCGCGTCGTGTTCCAGGCTGCGTGCGACCAGATGGTCGGTGCCCTTGCCCACATAGGCCTCGATCACGGTGCGCGCGAGTGCCGGCCGGCCGTCGTCGGCGCGCGTGGCGTTGACCGCGTCGGCCAGATCGTCCAGCGAGTCGAGCAGCGTGCCGTCCAGATCGAAGAGCGCGGCAAGGAACGTCATGACGTCTCCCTTTGAAGAATCATTGCTGGGGTAGCGTGTCGCCACGCGCGATTTCCGCGCGCATGGCGGCGATGATTGCGCGGTAGTCGGGGTGGCCGAAGATGGCGGAGCCCGCGACGAAGGTATCGGCCCCGGCCGCGCGTATGGCGGCGATATTGTCGCATTTCACGCCGCCGTCGACTTCCAGCGCGATGGGGTGCCCGCCCTGGCGGGTCCAGTCGTCGATCCGGCGGCGGGCCTGGGCAAGCTTGCCCAGGGTGGCGGGAATGAATTCCTGGCCGCCGAACCCCGGATTGACGGACATGAGGAGCACCACGTCGAGCTTGTCCATGACGTAGTCCAGCCAGCTCAGCGATGTGGCCGGATTGAAGACCAGGCCGGCGCGGCAGCCGTTGTCGCGGATGTGCGCCAGCGTACGGTCGGGGTGGCGCGATGCTTCGGGGTGGAATGAAATGATGTCGGCGCCGGCCTTGGCGAATTGCGGGATAATGTCATCGACCGGCTCGACCATCAGGTGAACGTCGATGGGGACGGGGGTGTGGGGCCGCAGGGCTTTGCAGACCATGGGGCCGATCGACAGATTGGGCACGTAGTGGTTGTCCATGACGTCGAAATGAATCCAGTCGGCACTGGCGTCGACGACGTTCCGTATTTCTTCACCCAGCCGGGAAAAATCGGCCGACAGCAGGCTGGGAGCGATGCGCGCGGTGGTGTGTGTCATGGCGTCGTTGCGGTTTGGCGTTCGTCGGTGGAATCGGAAACCACATTATTGCAGGTTGCCCGCGCCGCGATGCGCGAGCAACCTGCGTTCATCCTTCCGGGTTGGCCGCCCTCTTGCGGGAATCTCTCTGTGAAACCATACGATGTTGCCGTCGCTGTCACTCCTCAATACCTGGCCGACCAGTCGCAACCCGCCGAGCGTCAGTTCCTCTTTGCCTATACCGTGCGCATCACCAACCGTGGCACCCAGCCGGCGCAGGTCATCAGTCGGCATTGGGTCGTCACGGACGGCGATCAGAACGTGCGCGAGGTGCGGGGCCTGGGGGTGGTTGGCCAGCAGCCCTTGCTGGGGCCGGGGGAAACGTTCGAATACACTAGCGGCTGCCCGTTGCCAACCCCTGTGGGCACGATGCGCGGTACATTCCTGTGCGTCGGTGACAACGGCGTTCCGTTCGACGTCCCCATTGCCGAGTTCATGTTGGCCGTGCCGCGCACATTGCATTGACGCGCATTTGCGCTGATTGTGCGCCGCCCTTGCTTCAAGGTGTCATGAAAAGGTTTCCTTATTCGCTGCTGCTGTTGCCGGTGCTGCTCGCGGGGTGTGGTACCGCGCCGCCTGAAGCCGCCGCTCCCGCGGCGCCTCAGGTGTCAGCCGCGACGAAGCTTGCGCTGGAGCCGCTGGTCATCCCTTCGCCGGACGCACTGCGTGAATCGCGATCGCGGCCACTGGCCGGAAAGTTTCGCCAGGCGTCGTGGGCCGACCTTCCTGGGTGGAACGGCGATAAGCTGGATGAGGCGTGGAAGGCGTTCGTCAACAACTGCAAGGGGCTGATGCGACCGGTGTCCGGGGCGCTCAGCGCGCCGGCGCGCGCCACCCCGCTGGCGTGGCGCGGGGTATGCGCCGAGTCCGCGGCGGCGGGCATTTCGGGGTCGGATCCGGCCGCCGTGCGGGCGTTTCTGCAGCGTGCACTGCAGCCGTGGCGTCTGCTGGATGCGGGGGGGGCGCCGGCACGTGGCCTGGTCACGGGCTATTACGAACCATTGGTGCATGGCTCGCGCACGCGCGAAGGCGCGTATCAATGGCCGTTGTACGGTCCGCCCGACAATCTGCTGACCATCGACCTCGGGGCAGTCTACCCGGCTCTGATCGGCCAGCGGGTGCGCGGCAAGCTGGTTGGCCGGCGGGTGGTGCCGTACGATACGCGCGCGCAGATCGCGGCCGATCCCAAGAAGCCGCCGGTCGTCGTCTGGGTGAATGACCCCGTCGATGCGTTTTTCCTCGAAGTGCAGGGATCCGGGCGCGCCCAGCTGCCGAGTGGCGCGGTGGTGCGCCTGGCCTACGCCGATCACAATGGCCGGCCTTATGTGTCCATTGGGCGCTGGTTGGCTGAACAGGGGCAGATGCCGCTCGCACGGGCGTCGATGCAAAACATCAGGATCTGGGCGCGGCAGCATCCCGATCGCGTCCAGGAGATGCTCGACGTCGATCCCGCCGTCGTGTTCTTCAAAGAAGAGCGGATCGTCGATCCCGAACTCGGCCCCGCGGGCGCCTACGGTGTACCGCTCATCGGCGGCCGATCCATCGCGGTCGACCCCAGCTATGTTCCGCTGGGGGCGCCCGTATTCCTCGCCACGGAGACGTCGGGCGCGGGCGGGCCGCTCGATCGTCTGGTATTCGCGCAGGATGCGGGCGCCGCCATACGCGGGGCGGGCCGCGCCGATTACTATTGGGGTTTCGGCGCCACTGCCGGCGAGATGGCGGGGCGCATGAAGCAGCGCGGCGAAATGTGGGTGTTGTGGCCTAAAGCGGCGGGAGCGCCATCGGCACGATGAAGCGGGAATCCATTCTTGTCTGCGGTACCGGTATTGTGGGGCTTGCCACCGCGCTGGCACTGGCGCGCGCGGGTTTCAGCGTCAGTCTGGCGGGTCCCGCGGCGGACATCCCGGCCGCCGCGGTCGACGTCTACTGCCCCCGTGTCTATGCCTTGTCGCCGGCCAGCCGGCAGTTCCTCGAGTCTTTGGGGGTGTGGCAGTCGCTCGACGGCGCCCGCATCACCGCCGTCGATTCCATGGAGGTCTTCGGTGATTCGGGGGGCCAAGTCATGCTGCATGCCTGGCAGGGCATGGAACCGGCGCTGGCCTGGATCGTGGAGGCCAGCGCGCTCGAGCGCATTCTGCGGCAGGCGGTGCGCTTGGGCGGTGTGGCCTGGCATGATGGAAAAATTGCTCATATCGAGCAGGGAGTGGTGTCGACAGCGGTCGGCCAGTTGCCGCCGGCCGACCTGGTCGTGGGCGCGGATGGCGCCGCCTCACCGGTGCGGGAAGCGTTCGGCATCGGCTGCCGATCGCACCCCTATGGCGACGTGGGGCTGGTGGCGCATCTGACCGCCGAGTACCCGCATCAGCACGCGGCATTGCAATGGTTTACCGGTGATAGCGTTCTGGCACTGCTGCCCATGCCCGACACGCGCGCCGGCAGCCAGGTTTCCATGGTATGGTCCATGCCCGAATCCGACGCCGATCAATTGCGGGCGCTGCCGCCCGCCACGCAAGCGGCTGCCATCGCCAACCGGCTGGCCGCGGCAACCGGGGGGCGGCTGGGCGGCCTGACGCCGCGCACGCCGCTGTTGGGGTTTCCACTTTTCCGCGACGAGAGCGGTCTGGTGGCCACGGGCGCGGCGCTGGTGGGCGATGCTGCGCATCGCGTTCATCCGCTCGCCGGCCAGGGGTTGAATCTAGGGTTGGCCGATGCCCGCGCGCTGGCGGACGTGTTGGCCGCAAAGGAAGCGTGGCGCGGCGTGGGTGATTTACGGGTTCTGCGGCGATACCGCCGCCTGCGTGCGGAGGCGCTGTTGTCCATGCGGCTCGCCACCGACGGACTGTACCGGCTGTTTGCCTTGCCGGGCGCTCCGCCGGCCTGGTTGCGCAATATTGGCATGCAAATGGTCGATCGCCTTCCCATGGTGAAGCGGCATTTGATTGCGCAGGCGTCCGGCCGGCGGGATTATTCGAATCATTGATGGGGTCTGCGCGCGCGGCGGTGGTCGCCGTGCGTGACATAACAGGAGAGTCCATGAGAATCACGGTTCTGGTCGCGACCTTGGTGGCCGCCACGATGGGCCTTGCGGGAATCGGGCAGGCCGTAGCGGCGGCGAAGTCCGCCACGCCGGCCACACAGTCATCGTCCGCGGCGGCATCGTCCGTACAGCCATCGTCCGCACAATCGTCGTCTGCGGCTGCGCCGGGCGCCGCGCCGACTGGCGGGGAATCCGTGCCGTCGAGTCTGGGCAACAGTACACTCGATGGCATCCGGAAAGCCTTCGAATCCCGCTTCCCGGGGGTCAAGGTTGCCGGCGTGCGGCCCACCCCCTTCAATGGCCTGTACGAGGTCCAGATCGGTACCGACGTGGTCTATACGGATGCCCATGTCGCGTACGTTCTGCAGGGGTCGCTGGTCGATGCCAAGACTCGAACCGATCTGACGGCGGAGCGGCTCGCGAAACTGTCCGAGGTGCCGTTCAGTTCGCTGCCGCTGAAGCTGGCAATCGTGCAGACCCAGGGGAACGGTCAGCGCAAGATTGCGGTTTTCGAAGACCCCCATTGTCCCTATTGCAAGATGCTGGACCGCACGCTGCGGCAAGTGGACAATGTCACCATTTATACGTTTCTGTATCCGATCCTGACGCCCGATTCCATCGTCAAGGCGCGTGACATCTGGTGCGCCAAAGACCGCGCGCGCGCGTGGTCGGACTGGATGATCGATGGCAAGGCGCCCGCCGAGGCCAATTGCGACACACCTGTCAACGAGGTATTGGCGTTGGGGCATAAGCTGATGGTGCAGGGGACGCCGACCATCATCTTCGCCGATGGGTCGCGCGTCACTGGCGCGTTGCCACTCGACCAACTCAATGAAAAACTGGCTGCGTCGCACTGACGCAATGGAGTGAGCTCATGACCGCCACGCAGACCGAATTCGCTTCGTCCGACTTGCTGCTGCTCGATGGACAATTGTGCTTCGCGCTTTATTCGGCGAGCTTGGCCATGAGCAAGGTCTATCGTCGGCTGCTCAAGAATCTGGCGCTCACCTACCCGCAATACCTGGTCATGCTGGTTCTCTGGGAGCGCGATGGAATCACGGTATCCGACATCGGGCAGCGCCTCTATCTGGATTCCGCCACCTTGACGCCATTGCTCAAGCGCATGGAGGCGGCTCGGCTCGTCGGGCGCGCGCGGGCGCTGGACGACGAACGGCAAGTCATCGTGTCGCTCACCGCCAAGGGGCGCCGGTTGCGCGACAGGGCACTGACAGTGCCGGCACAAGCGTTATGCGCCGCCGACGTCGCGTCGTCGGATGACGCCGCGGGCTTGATTGGCGAACTTGCCCGACTGCGCCGCCATCTCATGACGAGTCTGTCGTCCGACTGATTCGCCCTGTGCCCCGCGCCGTCGCCACGGCGTGATGTCGGGTGTTGCTGGGAATCCGAGTGAAATAGTGTACTATTAAATAGTAAATTAATTGACGGCGGATAGGGAACATTCCTGTTCGATGTGCCCGGATCCGGCGTGTGAGTCACCGAACAGGGTCCCAACTACTCAGCCAAGGAGTCATTCATGTCGATTGAAAAAGTGTTGTATCGCGCCCACGCCACCGTTACTGGCGGGCGGGAAGGCCATGGCGCGACGTCCGACGGCCGCTTGGACGTCAAGCTGTCCACACCCAAGGAACTAGGGGGCGGCGGCGCCAACGGCACGAACCCCGAGCAGCTGTTCGCGATTGGTTATTCGGCCTGCTTCCTCGGCGCCATGAAGGTCGTGGCCGGAAAAGAAAAGGTCACGCTGCCCGATGCCACGTCCATCAACGGCAATGTGGGCATCGGCCCGATCCCCACCGGGTTCGGCATCGAAGTCGAACTCAAAATCACGGTGCCCGGCATGCCGCGCAAGCAGGTGGAAGATATCGTGGCGAAGGCCAACATCGTATGCCCCTATTCCAACGCCACCCATGGCAACATCGATGTCAAGCTGACCATCCTTTGATCCGCGGTCACGTTCCGATCGCCGCGAAAGCGCGCTGGCGCGCGCAACGCTAAAATCCCGAGCCAGGTCTTGTCGTTTCGGGATTCAATGGTTGTGAACGTGCGAGCGAACGGGCGTACTGCAAGGGCCATCGTGCGGACGGGGCGCCTTGCCGCCCTGCTGCCTACGGTGGGTGCGATGGCACTGACGGGCTGTACAGCCGTGACGGCGGGTCAGTTCGTTCAGGCTGGCTACGATGCCGCAAAGACTTCCCTGACGGGAACGGCGGCGATGCACGTGGGTTCCCAGCACGTCCGGACGGTCATGAATTCCATCAGCATCGGTCAGGAAACGGCTCCCATCATTGCGTCCATCGGCGAGCCGCTGAAAGAGAAATCAGGCAATTTGCAGGGCTTTACCTGCTATCAGTACGCCGCCGTCTATTCGGCCACCGAAGATGCGGTCATCGTGTCCAAAAATGGCAGGGTCGTGTTCTTCGGCAATTCCACCTGCCGCGTCGAGATGCAGGGTGCAAATTTCAAAGACAACGGAAAGTACGCGAGCGAAGCCGCTCCCGCCGCGACGGTGAACACGGGCGCAGATTCGAACACCGGCGCCGGCTCCTCGGCCAGTCCCCCCGCCGCTGGTTCCGACAGCCATTCTGGCCCCGCAACCGATAGTTCCGGCTCCAGCCAGGAGTCGCAGTCGGGTCCCGCTTCGGGGGCTGCGGGCGGCTCGACGTCGAGCCCAGCCCCATCGTCGAATTCCGGTGGCTCACCGTCGAATTCCGGCCCCGCGCAGGCCCCGGCCTCCGCGCCAAAGTAGGGGTGCGGTCAGTGCGGAGCAGCTAGCGCGCATTCGGCGAAAAGCGCAATATAGTAAACGGTCTAAACGAAACGTACGAAACGTACTAAACGTACTAAACGTACCAGCAGCTCTCTACTGACAGGTCGTGGCTCTGAGCGCCGTCGGCAATGGCGCCGCTATCGGCGGGCGCATCGAACCTAAAGCGCCTGCCCGGCGCGCTCCGAAAGCGCTGAACGAGTCCGCCGGCGAACGCATCGGATGCGGCGCATTCGTTCATTCGGCGTTTTCATGGCGCCGCGAAGCGAGGACTCATGATGGTCAAGAACAGTTATCGTGTTGCAATTGTGGTGGCCGCCGTGGCTTTGCTGCCGCTGAGCGCGGCAATTGCGCGCACCGGCGGCAATCGCCTGGCGCCGCCCGATGCCAACGCTCAGTTCGTTGCCAGTGTGCA
The DNA here is from genome assembly GCA_004298545.1 of Candidimonas sp. Classification (GTDB taxonomy): domain Bacteria; phylum Pseudomonadota; class Gammaproteobacteria; order Burkholderiales; family Burkholderiaceae_B; genus SCQX01. The sequence goes on from SCQX01000162.1 coordinate 12,123, forward strand.
GGCGGGCCTGCATGACGGGCTGCGCGGCGCGAACGACTTGGGTAGCCGGGCCGGCGCGTGGTGGCGAGGCCAAGTGGCCGATCGGACGAATGTGGACGATACGATCGGGATGCTGGATCATTGCCGC
>SCQX01000163.1 GCA_004298545.1 Candidimonas sp.
GACGAGACCGGGCTGCTGCTGGGCGCATTGCACATGCACGATCTACTGGCGGCGAAGGTAATCTGACCATGGACGACACACCGCGCATTACGCATCCCGCCGAAGCCATGATCCTGGCGAAAATCTCTCCCGCCATCCTCGAACGCCTGCGCGCCGTGCGCCTCATGGCGTTCGATGTGGATGGCGTCCTGACGGACGGCAGCCTGTGGTACGGAGAAAACGGAGAAATGCTCAAGCGCTTCAACGCGCTCGACGGCCACGGCTTGCGGCTCCTTGGCGAGAGCGGCATCGTGGTGGCACTGGTTACCGGCCGCGAAGGGCCGATCATTTCGCGGCGCGCGGCGGATCTCGGCATTTCCATCGTGCATCAGGGCATACGCCATAAGTCGGAAACACTCGAGGCGCTGGCGCGGGAAAGCGGCTACGGCCTGGACCGGGTCGGCTACATGGGCGACGACATCGTCGATCTGCCGGCAATGCAGCGCGCGGGCTTCGCCGCCAGCGTGCCGGGCGCACCCGCCTACGTCTCGCAGGCCGCGCACTGGGTGGCATCGCGCGGCGGCGGTGCCGGTGCCGTGCGCGAATGCTGCGATCTCATCCTGGCGGCGCAGGGCCGGCTCGGAACGATTCTCACCTCCAACATTCTCATTCTGGGAAGTATCGATCAATAGCCCATGAAGGAACGCGCCCCCGCGATCATCGCCATCTTCCTGCTGCTGACACTGGTCCTGGGAACCTGGTGGGCGGCTGAATACACACAAAACGCCATTCCGGTCGATCCGCCAGCCCGCATGACGCACGATGCGGACTCCTGGGCAAGAAACTTCGTGATGATCCGCACCGACCCGCAGGGCGTGGCGACCAACCGCCTCGAGGGCAACTACCTGCAGCACTACCCCGACGACAACTCGTACGAGATCACCGCCCCGACCGCCATCGGGCAGCGCCCGGGCGAGCCGATTACAATCGGCACCTCACGCACCGCCACCATGAACCACAATGGCTCGCAGATCGTCATGGTGGGCGACGCCCATGTACACCGGCGGCGCGACGAAGGCCACGATCCGCTCGACGTCACCAGCCAGCAACTGACGATCCTGCCCAACGAGGGGGTGGTATACACCAATCTGCCGGCAGTGGTCGTCAATGGCGCCTCCAGAATGAACGGAACCGGAATGCGCTACGACAACGAAACACAAGTGCTGCAAGTATTTTCGGCCAGCGATGTAAAAATATCCGGCGCCGATGTTGCCAAACGGCAGGCGCGCGACGCCGGCAACTCAAACCAGTCCAAGAAGAACTCAGCCAAAACACCATGAAATCAGCCCTTGCCCTCCGCTTCGCGGTCCAGTTCGCGCTTGGCTGCGTGTTCGCGCTGGCGGGCGGCGCGTCCACACAGGCGGCCGCGCCCGTGACGGCGGCAAGAGACACGGTCGCGCCAGCGCGGCCAGCCGCCGCGCCCGCCCCCGCGGCGGGCGCAGGTGGCGCCAGCGCGCAGAAACCCCAGGAACAGCCCGATACTGTCATTCTGTCCGACACGCTGCACTTCGATGACAAGACCAAAACCAGCGTATTCACCGGCAACGTGGTGATGACCCGGGGACAGATGACGCTGCGGGCGGACAACCTCACGGCGCGTCAGGACCCACAGGGGAACCAATACGGAACGGCAACCATGAGTTCACCCGACAAACTGGTATTCGTGCGCGAGGACAATCCTGAAAAATTCGAGGTCATCGAAGCACGCGGTCTGCGCGCCGAGTACAACGGCAAGACCAGCGAAATCGAAATGATCGGCCAGGCAGTCGTCACGCGCTACGTCTGCGGCAAGGCGCTGGACAAAATCAGCGGCCAACGCGTCCGGTACAATCAGAAAACCGACGTCTACGAGGCCTTCAGCGGTCCGCGGTCCGCCAACCGCGACGGCAGGGTTCGTTCAGTCGCGCAGCCACAGGCGAAAGTCGATGCCGCCATTGCGGAGTGCCAGAGGAAATCCGGGCTGGCGGCCTCTGCGCGAAAAGTGCGGCCTCACGACAAGTCCTCTCGCGACGCGCCGCGTTCCCGCCAGCCAATCGGGCGCTGACCGCGCCCGCCGCCTCTCGCCTTCATGTTCCGATTCCAGCCATTCATGCGAGACAACACGCCGACGGCATCGGACGGCGCGCACCGCGCTTCC